>NZ_BPRD01000177.1 GCF_022179745.1 Methylorubrum podarium | reverse complement strand
GGTGACATCCCGCGCGGCGACGGTTCGCTTCTCTCAAGATCCCGCGGCGGGAGGGACGCTCCGCCCGCGGGGCAAAACTCACATCTGGCGCATCTCGGAGCGGTCGAGGGAGAGCGCGAGCAGCGTCGCCAGCGCACCCGACAGCAGGTACACGCCGACCATGGCGAGGCCGTAGGCGGTGGAGAGGTACAGCACCACGAGGGGAGCGAACCCCGCGCCGAACAGCCAGGCGAGATCGGAGGTGAGGGCCGCGCCGGTGTAGCGGTAGCGCGCCCCGAGCCGCGACGTCACGGCGCCGGCGGTCTGGCCGTAGGACAGGCCGAGCAGCATGAAGCCGATATTGACGTAGATCGTCTGACCGATGGCGGTCTCGCCGAAGATCAGCGGCGCCAGGATGCTGCCGCAGGCGAACGCGGCGATCAGCCCGGCGCTGATGAGCAGCACGTTGCGGCGCCCGATCTGGTCGGCGATCAGGCCCGAGGCGGCGACCGCGCCGGCGCAGATGAAGGCGCCGGAGAACTGCACCATCAGGAAATCCCCGGCGGAGCGGTCGCTCGACAGGACGAGCCACGCGATCGGGAAGATCGTCACGAGGTGGAACAGGGCGAAGCTCGCCAGCGGCACGAAGGCGCCGATCCACACGTCGAGGGCGTGGTGGCGGGCGAGATCGACGATGCCGACCGGCTCCAGCTGACCCTTGTCGAGGAGCCGGGTGAATTCCGGCGTCGCGACGAGGCGGAGCCGCGCGAACAGCGCCACCACGTTGATGGTGAAGGCGCAGAAGAACGGGAAGCGCCAGCCCCAATCGGTGAAGTCTTCCGGGGTCAGGTTGACCACGAAGAAGGCGAACAGCGCGCTCGACACCATGAAGCCGAACGGCGCCCCGAGCTGCGGGATCATCGCGTACCAGCCGCGGCGCTCCCGCGGCGCGTTGAGGGCGAGCAGCGAGGCCATGCCGTCCCAGGCGCCGCCCAGCGCGAAGCCCTGGAGCACCCGCAGCACCGCGAGCAGCTCGATGGCGACGACGCCGATCGAGTTGTAGCTCGGCAGGAAGCTGATCGCCGCGGTCGAGCCGCCGAGCAGGAACAGGGCGGCGGTGAGCTTCACCCCCCGCCCGTGCCGCTTGTGGACCCACATGAAGAAGATCGACCCGAGCGGGCGGGCGATGAAGGCGAGCGCGAAGATGGCGAACGCGTAGAGCGTGCCCGTGAGCGGATCGGCGAAGGGGAAGAACACCTTCGGGAACACCAGGACCGAGGCGATGCCGAAGACGAAGAAGTCGAAATATTCCGAGGCCCGCCCGATCACCACGCCGAGCGCGATGTCGTTGGGGCTGACGTCGTGGTGGCTCATGGCCACCTGCGCGTCGCGCTCGAGGGGGCGGGAATTGGCCGTGGCGTGGTCGGTGGTCATCGCGGGCAGCCGGCTCGCCTGAAGCTACGATCGAAGCCGCCGCCTTGCCGCGGCGTTCGGCACGTGCCTAGCCGAAGGCTTGACATCCGCAAAGTGTATTCGGCGTCGCGGTCGCTCGCACAGGACGGCCATGCAACGAAGGCAGAGCTCGCACGTTCTCGCGCGCGGAATACGGTTTAGTCCGCACGCAATGCATAATAGATCCGAATATTGGACTTGGCAGCGGCCGAGTCCGGTCGATTCGGCGCTTTTCCGCCGGTGCCGCGCGACCTCCGACCACCGCTCCCGCACGCCCGCGTCGAGGGGATGCGCCTTCCGGACGCGGCGCCTCTCATGACACGCGACGCTCCGTCACCCCGGAGCGCCGCAGGCGAACCCGGAAGGCCGGTGCCGAGCTCTCGGGAAAAAGCCCCCTCGGAGCGTCAGCCCGGGTTCGGAGCCCCGGCACCCCGCGGCGGCGCCTTGATCCGGTACCAGCCGACATAGAGCGCGGGCAGGAACAGCAGGGTCAGCCCCGTCGCCGCCAGGATGCCGCCGATCATGGCGTAGGCCATCGGCCCCCAAAAGACTTCGCGGGCGATCGGGATCAGGCCGAGGCTCGCCGCCGCGGCCGTGAGCAGGATCGGCCGCATGCGGTGGCGGGTGGCCTCGACCACGGCGTCCCAGGGCGCCATCCCCTCCGCCTCGCATTCCTCGATCTGGCTCACGAGGATCACCGCGTTTCGGACGATGATGCCGATCAGGGCCAGGATGCCGAGGATCGCGACGAAGCCCATCGGCTTGTCGAACAAGAGAAGGGCCGGAACCACCCCGATCAGGCCGAGGGGCGCGACGGAGAACACCAGGAAGAGCTTCTGGAAGCTCTGGAGCTGGATCATCAGGAAGAAGGCCATGGCCAGCAGCATCACCGGCACGACCGCCGCGATCGGGCCCTGGCCCTTGCCGGCCTCCTCGACCGCGCCGCCGGTCGCCAGGGTGTAGCCCTCCGGCAGCGCCTTGACGTAGGCGTCGATGGCGGGCTGGAGCGCGGCGACGACGGTGGGGGGCTGGGTCGCGTCGGTGATGGTGGCGCGCACGGTCAGGGTCGGCACCCGGTCGCGGCGCCAGACGATCGGCTGCTCCAGGTCGTAGTCGATCTTGGCAAAGGCCAGGATCGGCACGACCGAGCCGTTGGAGAGGGCGACCTGAAGGCTCTGGAGCGTGTCGAGCGAAGTGCGCTCGACGGTCCGCGCCCGGCCGACCACGTTCACGAGGTAGATCGAGTCGCGCACCTGCGTGATCGCCTGACCGCCGACGACGCCGTTGAGGATGCCGGCGATGTCCTGGCTGGTGACGCCGAGCTGGCGCGCCTTGTCCTGCAGGATCTCGACCCGCAGCACCTTGCCGGGCTCGTTCCAGTCGAAGGTCGGCACGGCCAGCCGCTTGTCGGTCGCGACGACGTCGGCGAGCTTGAGCGCGAGGCGGCGCACCTCCTGCACGTCGGGCCCGGAGAGACGGTACTGGATCGGGCGTCCGACGGGGGGCCCGAGATTGAGCGGCTGCACCAGCACGTCGGTGCCGACGAAGTCGTGCCGGCCGAATCGTTGCAAGCGCTCGATGACCCGGTCGCGGATCTCCAGCGACTTCGTGACGATCACGATCTGCCCGAAGAAGGCGTTGGCGAGCTGCTGGTCGAGCGGCAGGTAGAAGCGCACCGCCCCCTGGCCGACATAGGAGGACCAGCGCTCGATGTCGGGGTCGTCCTTCAGGTGGGCCTCGAACCGGTCCATCTGCGCCCGCGTCTCGGTGATGGTGGCGTTCTGCGGCAGGGTCAGGTCGACGAGCACCTCGGAGCGGTCGGAGGACGGGAAGAACTGCTGCTGCACGTGGCCCATCCCGACCACGGCCAGCCCCATCAGGGCGACGCAGACGATCACGGTGATCCAGCGCAGCCGCATCGCGACCCGCAGGGCGGCCATGAAGATGCGGGTGAACAGGCCCTGCTTCTCCGCGTGGTGCTTCATGGTCTTGGGCAGGATGGTCACGCCGAGGAGCGGCGCGAACAGCACCGCCACCACCCACGAGACGAGGAGCGAGGCGGCGATCACCACGAACAGCGAGTAGGTGTACTCGCCCGCCGACGAGCCGTTGAAGCCGATCGGCAGGAAGCCCGCCACCGTCACCAGCGTGCCGGTGAGCATCGGGAAGGCGGTGGAGGTGTAGGCGAAGGTCGCCGCCTTCTTGAGGTTGTCGCCGAGTTCGAGGCGGGCCACCATCATCTCGACGGTGATCATCGCGTCGTCGACGAGGAGCCCCAGCGCGATGATGAGCGCGCCGAGGGAGATGCGCTGCAGCGTCACGCCCATGATCTGCATGACCACGAAGACGATGGCGAGGACGAGCGGGATCGAGATCGCGACGACCAGCCCGGCGCGCAGCCCCAGGCTGACGAAGCTGACCACCAGCACGATGACGACCGCCTCGACCAGCGCCTTGGTGAAGCCGCCGACCGCCTCCTCGACGATCTTGGGCTGGTCGGAGACGAGGTGGATGCCGACGCCGATGGGCAGCTTGCCCTCGATGACGTGCATGCGCTCCTTCAGGTCCTCGCCGAACTTGAGCAGGTTGGCGTTGGGGCGCATGGCGATGGCGAGCCCGATCGCCGGCTTGCCGCCGACGCGGAACAGGGCGGCCGGCGGATCCTCGTAGCCGCGGGAGATCTCGGCGACGTCGGCGAGGCGGAAGAAGCGGTCGTTGAAGCGCAGGTTGACGTTGCGCAGCGAGTCTTCCGACGAGAACTGGCCGCTGACGCGCAGGCTCACCCGCTCGGGCCCGGCCTGGACCACCCCGGAGGCGGCCACCGCGTTCTGCGATTGCAGCGCCCTGATCAGCGCCTGGATGTCGATGCCGTAGCCGGCGAGCTTGCGGGTCGAGAAATCGAGATAGATCGTCTCCCCCTGCACGCCCATCAGCAGGGTCTTGCCGATATTGGGCACTTTGAGGATCTCGGTGCGCACGCCCTCGACGTAGTCGCGCAATTGCCGGTGGGTCAGGCCGTCGGCGGTGAAGGCGTAGACGTTGCCGTAGACGTCGCCGAACTCGTCGTTGAAGGACGGGCCCTGCACCCCTTGCGGAAAGGTGTGCTGGATGTCGCCCAGGCGCTTCCTCACCTGGTAGAAGGCGGGCTGGATCTCCTCCTTCCGCGTGGTGTCGCGGAACTGCACGAACACCGTCGCCTGGCCCGGCGTGGTGTAGCTGCGGACGTAGTCGAGGGCGTTGATCTGCTGCAGTTCCTTCTCGATCCGGTCGGTGACCTGATCGAGGGTGTCCTTGATCGTGGCGCCGGGCCAGCTCGCCTGGACGACCATGGTCTTGATCGCGAAGGGCGGGTCCTCCTCGCGGCCGAGCCGCGAATAGGCCATCACGCCGGCGACGAGGCAGACCAGCATCAGGAACCAGACCAGCGAACGGTGGCCGAGCGCCCAGTCGGAAAGGTTGAAGTCCTTCAAGGATGAAACCCTTCTACCGGCTCAGTTCCGGTCGTCGGCCAGCCGGACGGTCTGGCCGTCGCGCAGGGAATGGACGCCCGCGACCACGACCCGCTCGCCGGGTTGCAGCCCGGTGCGCACGGCGACGCGCCCGTGCCCGTCCGGCCCGTCGCCGTCGAGGGTGACGTCGCGGCGCGCGACCTGCCGGGTGTCGGCTCCGGCGGCCGGCCCGCCCGCCGTCTCGTCCCCCGGCTTGCCGGCCTCCGGCACGATCCAGACCGAGCGGCGCCCGTCCGCGTCGAGGAGGACGGTGGCGGGCAGGATGAAGCGGCGCTCGGTGCGGCGCTCCAGGGCGACGGTGATGGTCGCCCCCAGGCGGAAGGCGGGGCCGGGTTCCTCCAGGGTCAGGCGGACGCGGCGGGTGCGGGTGCCCGATTCGGCGAAGGGGGCGACCTCGCGCACCCGGCCGCGGGCGGTGATCTCCGGCGCGCTCTGGAGCACCACCGTGAACCGCCCGTCCTTCGGCATGGCGCCGGCCAGCGTCTCGGGGATGTCGACCACCGCCTCGCGGGTCTAGGGCCGGGCGAGCGTCACGATCCCCTGCCCCGGGCTCACCACCTGCCCGATCTCGGCGAGCCGCTGGGTGACGACGCCGTCGAAATCGGCGTGCAGCTCGGTGTAGCCGATCTGGTCGCGCGCCTTCTGCAGGCTGGCGCCGGCCTGGGCGAGGCGGGCCTGGGCGGTGTCGCGCCGGGCCACCGCCGCGTCGAGCTGGGCCTGGGTGACGTTGTTGCCCTCCAGCAGGCGCCGGGTGCGCGCCTCGGTGGCGCTCGCGTTCTCGGCCTGGGCCTTGGCGTCGGCCAGCTCCGCCTCGGCGCGGCTGAGATCGAATCGCGAGACGATCGGGTCGAGGGCGGCGAGCCGCTGACCCTTCTTCACGACGTCGCCGACGGTGACGTCGCGCGCCACCACCCGGCCGCCGATCTGGAAGCCGAGCTGCGACTGGTAGCGCGGCTCGACCGTGCCGGCGAAGGGGCCGAAGATCACGCTGTCGGTGGGCTGCGCCAGGACCGTCAGAACCGGCCGCACCGCGGGCGGCGCGGGTGCCTCCTGCGACGGCTGACAGGCGGCGACCCCGGCGACCAGGGCGGTGCCGGCCAGGGCCGCGCCGGCGAGGAGCGCGCGCCTCATCGTCCGCCCTCCCCCGCCGCGGCCTTCGTGGTTTCGTCTCGCGCGGCCTGCCCCGCCAGCGCGACGTGCTGGCCGGGGCGCAGGAACTGGATGCCGGCGGTCACCACCGCCTCGCCGGGCTCGACGCCGCCCTTCAGCACGATGTCGTCGAAACCGTAGCGGTCAATCTCGACGTTGCGGACCGAGACCGTGCCCGCGGCGGAGTCGTAGATCCACACCGCCGGACGATCGTCGGAGCGGTAGAGCGCCGACCAGGGCAGCACCACCGCCTCCCGCGAGGCGAAGCGGCCCCGGCCGATCACCACGGCGCCGAGCGACATCGCGGGCGGGGTCTCCGCCAGCCCGACCTTGACCCGCACCGTCCCGCTCGCCGCGTCCACCGTCGGCGAGATCTCGCGCACGTGACCCGCCGCCGTCACCGCGAGGTCGGACTGGAGAGTGACCTGGATCGTCTTGTCGCTGGGCGGGTGTGCGGTCAGCGCCTCGTAGACGTTGAACACCGCGTCGCGCGGGCCGTCCTGGGCCAGCACCATCACCGCCTGTCCCGACTGGACCACCTGCCCGACCTCGAAGGTGCGGCTCAGGACGATGCCGGGCACGCCCGCCCGCAGCTCGGTGTAGGAAAGCTGTTCCTCGGCGGTGCCGAGCGCCGCCTTGGCCGAATCGACCGCGGCCTGGGAGGTGCGCAGCTGCTGCTCGGCGTTGTCGTAGGAGGGCCGCGTGGTGAAGCCGCCGCTGATGAGCTGCTTCTGCCGCTCGAAAGTCACCTTCGCCTGGGTGAGCTGCGCCTCCGCCGAGACCAGGGCGGCGCGGGCGTTGTCGAGGTTGGCCCGCTGCACCAGCGGCTCCAGCACCGCGAGCACCTGGTCGGCGGTGACGTGGTCGCCGACCTCGACCCGACGCTCGGCGACCTTGCCGTTGGTGCGGAACGCGACGTTGGTCTGGGCCTGGGCCTGGATGTCGCCGGTCAGCACCACGTCGGAGGTGACAGCCCCCTTCGTCGCCGTCACCACGCGCACCAGCACCACGGACGGGTTCTCCGCGTCCGGGACGGCGGGGGCAGCGGGCGCATCCGCCGGGAACGCCGCGGTCACGGGAAGGGCCGCAAGGGCGGCGGCCAGTACGGCGGCGCTGAGGCGGGGACGGAGCCCTGAGGACATCGGCCGAGGTTCCGGGCAGAGGACGAGGCGTCGGATCGGAGACGGGACAGGCGGTCACGGTCCGAAAGGGCGGCTTTCGCGGCGCAGGCTTATCGCGTAAATTACCGACCGTCCAGACGGTTTTTAAGCGCTGCCGGCGGAAGGGGATCTTTTCGGATCCTCCGAAAAGTCAATCTGCGGCAGTGACTTAGCTTGAGGAACCGGATATGGCGTCCAAGGGTGGAGTTCGGGGTCGATCATGTCGCAGAGGACGCGCAGCCGCCGCGACGACCGTGCGGAAGCGATTCTCGACGCGGCGGGCTCGGTGCTGCGCCGCGGCGGCGCGCGGGCCCTGACCATCGATGCCGTGGCCGCGCAGGCGGGCCTGAGCAAGGGCGGAGTCCTGCATCACTACGCCTCGAAGGATGCGCTGATTCTCGCTCTGGTCGATCGCAAGCTGGAGGAGCTGCGCGCCGGCATCGCCGCCTGCGAGGCCGAGCGGGCGGGGGGCGCCACGGGGCTCGCCCTCGGAATGATCGAGCACCTGCGCCGCAGCTATTGCGCGGAGGACGAGTTCAGCCGCGCCCTGCTGCTCGCATCCGCCGAGAATCCGGATGCCCTCGCCGGATATCGCGCGTTCGTGGCCGAGCGGCTGGCCCGATTCGAGGCCGCGGAGGGACCCGCGGGCGTCGGGGCCGCCCTGTTCTTCGCGCTGCTCGGTGTCGTGATGGGCCGCACCCTCGGCTTCCATGATCTGAGTCCGGCGCAGATCGAGCCGCTTCTGGGAGCGCTGGAGCGCGCGGCGCGGGAGCTCGGCTGAGGCGGTCCGGATGCGCGGGGGCCGTCCGCGGAGGACGTCTGCCCGAATCGGGCGAGGGATTCGCGGTTCGATGCATCGTGCGGGACGGCCGCGAAGGGCCGGCGACGCCGCGGCACCGAAATGGTCTTTTCGAAAAGCTTACATCAAGGACGGTGGCCGGTCTGACGCCGGTCGCCTATTCTCGGTTTCGAGCCAACCTTGTCCGAGGGCGTAGCGGACGATGCTGGCGCGGGAGCGGAGACCGAGCTTCTTGCAGCCGCGGATCTTGTAGGTATCGACCGACGCCACCGAGATCGACATCGTGAGACTGACCTCCTTCATCGTCATGCCGAGGGCGATGAGCCGGAGCACCTCGCGTTCCCGCCCGGTGAGGCCCCCCTCTTCGCAAGGGTGGGGCGCTGGCGGTCCGGCCTCGGTGCGGTCGGCCGGTGCGGGCGTCGCCCGCATCTCGGCATCGACGTAGCGGCCGCCGGACGCGACGGCCTCGATGGCCTCGAGCAGGCTGGTGCCGGCGGAGCGTTTCAGGACGTAGCCCTGGGCTCCTGCGGTCAGCGCCTCGTCGACGAAGGCCAGATCCTCGTTGACGGTCAGGAAGATGACGTGCACCTCCGAGCCCGTGTCGCGGAGCGCGCGCGCGACGGCGAGGCCGCTCATGCCGGTCATGGTGATGTCCATGACGACGACGTCGGGGAGCGTGCGCTGGATGAGATCCAGGGCGTGCCGCCCGTCGCTCGCCTCTCCGACGACCTCGATGCCGGCGGTCTCGCCGAGCAGGCCGCGGACGCCGCTCCTGAAGATCGGGTGGTCGTCGATCAGGGCGACCCTGATCAATGCTCTTTCGGTGCACACATCATCCCCCTCTCAGCGGCAAACGTGCGAGAATCGTCGTCCCGCCGCCGGGGGGCGATTCGATCATGAGTCTTCCTCCGAGCAGCGTTAGCCGCTCGCGCATGCCGGCGAGTCCGAAGCCACTTGCTGCGCGACGGTCCTCCGGCTCCGGCTCGTCCACGAGCCCCGGCCCGTCATCCTCGATCGCCAGCGTGACGCCGGCCTGGGCGTATTGCAGCGTCACGGAGATGTGCTGCGCGCCCGGCGCGTGCTTGACGACGTTGGTCAGCGCTTCCTGAACGAGCCGGAAGATCGTCACCTCGATCTCCGGCGTGAGGGCGACCGTGGTTCCGGAGAGCTGGAATTCGATGGGGATCCCGCACCGATCCGACCATTCGCGCACGAGGCCGCCCAGGGCGAAGGTGAGGCCGAGTTCGGCCAGCGCGACCGGGCGCAACTCCCGAACCACCTGGCGCAGGCTGGCCGAGATCGCATCGACCTGCCTCAGCATCGCCTCGACTTCCGTCGGCGACGGCTCGCGCCGCAGGCGGTCCAGCCGCAGCTTCAGCCATGCGAGCTGCTGGCCGGCCTCGTCGTGGAGTTCGCGGGCGAGGCGTTCCCGCTCCGCCTGATGCGCCCGGTAGAGCTGGGCCAGGACCGCGTCCCGGTCGCGCTCGGCGCAGGCACGGGCCTGGGCGGTGCTGCGCAGGTTGGCCAGAAGCAGGTCCCGCTCGCGCAGCAGCGATTGCAGGCGGCGCTGATAGCGCTCGCGCTCGGCGAGTTCACGCCGCAGCATCATCGCCTCGCCCGCCAGCAGGTGGAAGCGCGCGTCCCGCACCGGCAGGAGCCGCAGGAGGACGAGGGGATCGATGCTCTCCCGCGTCAGGCGGCAGCCCTGGCAGCGGTAGCGGTGCACCCCCGCCCTCCGCTTGACCGCGATCACGCCGGGGAGCGGTCGCCGCGTCGCCCCGGCCCGAGCCAGGAAGGCCGTCGAGGCCCTGCCGGTGAGATGGATCCGGGTCGGATCCTCCCGCGTCAGCAGCAGGCGGGCGGGGTTGTTCGCGTAGGCGACGCTGCCTGAGCGGGCGACGACCAGCACGGGATCGCCGATCGCCTCAAGGGCGCGCACGGCCTCCGCGCTCAGCGAACCCGAGCCGGCCCGTTCCGGTGCCACGTCCTGATCCATCGACGAGGCCCCCCAGGGAGGTCAGTGGCCGGGGGGGCGGAGTCGATTCGGTCGGTCCCACGCACGACGCGGCGCGGGACATGCGGGGAGTGCCTCGCACGACGCCGCGCGCGGCGGCGTCGTGGTCGGTTTCAAGCGCCGGCGGAGGCCGCCTGCCGCGATGACTGAGAACATCGAAGCCCCCCAATTGCCTACGGCCGCCGCGATGACATGATCCAACCGAGCTATGAACCGGACAATGGATCAGGACCGCACAATCAACCGTAAGGTTGTAGGATACGACTCCGTTGCAGCGCGGTATATAACAAAAGTGTTTTGTGGATACCTCGTTGTTGATAGTCCAAAGGGCGTATTCAATGGTCGCTCGTGGGGGGCTCGGGATTTTTCTGGCTTCGATCCGAAGCGAAAGTGAGCGTGTTAAATTATATTTGCCTATATAGGGTAGTCTCTTGAGAGAAACTTGCCGGTCGCCGGCGGCGTGTTAAAACTCGGCGGCGTCGAGCTTTGCTGTGATGCGGCTGACCTGCGCTCACATGCCTGCCTATAGTTTAAATCGATGGGCCGTCTGTCACCTGGCGTTGTGCGGTGCCGTGCGGACCCGTCGCGGACGATGAGCCGGCCTCTCTTGCGCACGGAGTGTGATCGTCGAGACCAATCGGGTCCGTCCCGAACGTTGATTGCCGCCAGTGGAGTAAATGCGAAGCTATGTGGCGGATCATCATCGCGGATGACCAGAAAAGCTTTCGCGTCGGCCTGCGGAAGGCTCTGGAAGTTGGTTCGAGCGGGCTGATCATCGTCGACGTCGCCGGGGCGTCCGAACTGCTCGGTCACCTTCGATCGCCGCTGAAGACCGATCTCGTCATCGTCGGATCGCGCCTCCTTCCGGCCGGGGACCCGACCTATCTCGGAGCCCTGAAGCGGGCGGCCGGGGCCGCGCGCCTCCTGCTCGTCGTTCCGCATGCCTCGGCCGACCTGTTCCAGGATGCCCTGAGTCTCGGCTTCCACGGGCTGATCGTCCGCCGGCAGCGACCCGAGGAAATGCTCGAGGCCATCCGCACGACGCTCGACGGCCGGCTCTACGCTCCCAACACCATCCTCGCCGTGAAGCCGCCGGAGGCCGCCCCCGCCATGCGGCCGCCGGAGCGCGGCGCCCGGACGATCGGGCTGACCCTGCGTCAGCGCGAAGTTCTGGCCCTGATCGGCAAGGGCCTTTCCAATCGAGAGATCGCGTTCGCGCTGAACATCGCCGAGGCCACGGTGAAAATCCATGTTTCCGCCGTAATCCGAATGCTCGGCGTCAGGAATCGGACCGAGGCTGCGCTGCTCGCGCCGACCATCCTCAAGGGTAAAATCTAATACGAACTGGATAGGTCCTGTTGGGGTGTCCAAGTTTTTTCTGACATGACAGGGAAGCTCCCATTCGGTCTAGTTAATTTGTGCCTAACATCCTGCGACGCACAATACCTCTGTGCGAACGGCCCGAATAGAATGTGGCAGTCAGGAAGAACCGGCGCAGGAGGTTCTCGGCAGATCAGGGGAGTAGCTCCGATGGAACACATCGATACGCTGATTGTCAGTGACAATCGCATGGTGAGGGAAAGTTTGGTCGCGCTTCTATCGGGCACCCGCTTCACGGTGCGGCAGGTCGCGGCCAGCCCGGCGCTGCACCTGTCCGGCCTGGAGGCGGCGCGCTTGGCGCTCGTCGTCATCGACGAGGAGGCGGCGTGCATCGTCGGGCAGGTCGCCGAAGCGCTGCCCGAGGTCAAGATCGTGGCGCTCGCGCTGCGCGACACCGAGGGGCTGATGCTGCGCAGCCTCCAGCTCGGCGCCTCGGCCTATCTGACCGAGGACGTCTCCCCGGCCGACCTTCTCAAGACCCTCGAGGTGGTGATCGCCGATTGCGCGGTGCTGCCGATGAGCTTCCTCGGGCGCCTGTGCCTGGCGGCCGACCCGGTGCGGGCGCCCGGCCCGGTCACCGCCCTGACGGGGCTCCAGCGGGCGGACGGCACCTCGCTCTCCAGCCTGTCGAGCCGCGAGGTCAACATCCTCGAAGGTCTCGCCCTCGGCGAGTCCAACAAGGTCATCGCCCGCAACCTCGACATCGCGGAGGCGACGGTCAAGGTTCACGTCAAGGCGATCCTGCGCAAGGTCCGGGTGAAGAACCGGACGCAGGCCGCGGTCTGGGCGATGAACAAGGGCATCGTCAGCCACGGAAGCGCCCCCGCCGAGCGGTTCGGAAGCCTCCTGCCTCCCCTCCCCCTGGTCGCCGCCCGCGACGGCTTTTCCTCCGCTCTGGTGGCGGCGGTTGCCTGACGATCGCCTGATGGTCGCCTGATGATCCTGCGGCGCCGTGAGGGCCCGGCGCCGCCGCTGCCGCAACCCGTGCGGCTCAAGCATCATTCCAAGCGTCATTCGAGCCAGAGACGAGGAAGCCGGCGATGAAGGTGTCCGTGGTCACCCCGACGCTCAACGGCGTCGAATACCTGCGCGAATGCATCGAATCCTCCCGCGCCAGCGCCCGCAACGGCATCGAGGTCGAGCACGTGATCGTCGATGCGGGCAGCACCGACGGTACCGTGGAACTCGCCCGGAGCCTCGGCGCCACGGTGCTCCAGGGCAAGGATCGCGGCATCTTCGACGCGATCAACAAGGGGTCCTTCGCCGCCTCGGGCGAACTGCTCGGGTTCCTCGGGGCCGACGACGTCCTGCTCGAAGGCGGCCTGGAGGCCGTGGTCGAGGCCTACACGACGCAGCGTCGGCGCTGGGTCGTCGGCGGGATCCGCTGGATCGACGGGCGCGGCCGGGGCCTGGGCGGGCTCGCCGCCCCGCCCAACTGGATGACGCCGCGCATGCTCGTGTGCCTCGGGTGGAACCCGGTGATGCACATGGCGACCTACATCGCGCGCGACTTCTACGCCGAACTCGGCGGGTTCGATCACGCCTTCAAGGATTGCGGCGACTACGAGATGTTCTGCCGTGCCCTGGCGCGGGAGCCCTACGCGCGGGTCGGCCGCCCGGTGGCCTGCTTCCGCCGCACGGGCCAGAACAACAGCGCCAACCTCGCCCACAAGGCGCGGGCGCTGGGCGAGGTCGCCCGGGTGAAGGCGGTGCACGGGCCGTCCTCGCGCGCGGAGGACCTGTTCTGGCGCTACGCGCTGAAGGGCTACTTCAACGCCCGCAACCCGGACTGGCTCGTCAGCAAGCAGCTCGATTTCGGCCGCAGCCGGCTGAAGCTTCAGCCGCACGCCCATTTCTGATGTCCCGCGCGGCCTCTCCTCGATCCCACCCCCGCTCCCGCCGGGCTCGGGGCGGGCGCGGCCGGACGACACGGTCGCATGCCGGCGGAGAACGGCCATGGAGACGGCCATGGGGACGGCCATGCGGACGGTGAACGAGCGCCCCCGCGCGGCGGCGTCGGACCCTCATCCGGGGCCTCCCCGGATCCTCGAACTCGGCCTGATGCCGCTCGTCACCGCCGCCTTCCCCGACCGCACGACCTTTCTCGACACGCGGCTGCGCTGGGCCGACGTCCGGACCCGTGCGCCCCGGTCCGGCAGCCTGCCCGTGCGGCTGCTGAGGCTGGCGCGGCGGGTCGCCGGCATCGGCCGCACCTGCCTCGTCCAGGACTACGACATCGTCGTGGCCCGCTGCGTCGGCCCGGTGAACAGCGCCGGGCGACCGCTAGCCGTCCACGCGGCCCTGAGCCTGATCGGCCTCGCCTTCCGCGGGCTCGTCCTGTTCGCCGCCCGCGGCGGCCGCGTCCGGCTCGCGATTCTCGACGTCACCGACCACCTCACAATCCATCCGCGCGACCGCGCCTTCCTTCGCCGCTGCGACCTGTTCTTCAAGCGGGAGCTCGCCGCCAACCGGTGGAACACGCTCGAGACGGTGCTGCCCCGCGGCGCCTGCGCCGGCCATGCCCGGCAGGATCCCGCCTGCCTCGCGCTCCGGGCCAAGCTGCGCCCCTTCGCCCTCGGGATCGAGGCCGCGGCGCTGCGGCCGCCGGTTCCGGCTGCCGCGCGCAGCCATGACCTGTTCTACGTCGGCTCGGCCCAGGGAATCGCCTTCCGCGAGGCCGTGAACGCCGTCCTGCCGCGATTGGCGGCCCGGGGCTGGCGCATCCACGCGCCCGCGCACCGCCTGGGCCGGGATGCGTTCGCGGCGGCGATCGCCGGCAGCCGGTTCTGCCTGTCGCCGGGCGGCGTCGGCTGGGACTGCTACCGGCACTACGAGGTCGCGTCGCTGGGCAGCGTTCCGATCTTCGATACCCGCCCGCTTGCCGGCATCGAACCCTTCCTGCACGGCCGCGAGGGGTTCTACCTCGACCCGCAGGAGGATCTGGAACGGGCCCTCGACCTCCTGCTGCGCACCGACGACGCCGAGGTCGACCGGATGACGGCGGCGGCCCAGGCCCTCGTCGAACGGGTCTACACCTTCGACGCGCTCGCCCGCTACGTGATCGCCGAGACGCTGGCCCTGGGTCCGCTCCCCCGGCCGATCCCCCCGTCCGCGGAGGAGGCGCTCGTCACGGCCGAAGCCGGCCACCGTCAGCCCTCGTTGAACTGATCCGGACGTCGCGCGCAGACCCCGCGGGAACGCGCTCATCCCGATCGAGCCTGTCCCCCAGACGGGATCACCGTGGCAGCCGGGCCGCCCCGCCCGATCGCGCGTGCATCCATGTTGACAGAGACTGCCGCACAGATCCCAACAATTTCAACAACTTAGTTCGGCGGCTTGGAAGCTCCGGCCCCAGAATTTCCCGTTGTTTCTCAACGGGGCCGAGGGCGTTTGGAAACCGATTTCAGCCATGCGACGCCACGAGCTTGAGTCGATGCCGTCCGGCTTCTGCAACCTCTGGGCGCAGGTCGTGGCGCTCGCCCTGTTTCTCGTCGGCCTCGCCAAGCTCGTCGACTGGATCACGGGCAAGCTGCGCGCCGGAACGAAGGACGCGGTGTCCCCGCTGACCATCGACATGGCGGCGGCGAAGATCGAGATCCGACAGCTCGACGAGAAGCTCAACGCCTTCAAGATCGAAGTCGCCCGAACCTACGTGACCGGCGACGTCATCACCCGGCTTGAGCGGCGGATCGATGATCTGGTGTCCTCGGTGCGCGACGAGATGGAGACGCGGCGCGAAATGCTTCAGGCAATCACCGGCCGACCGCCCGGCTGATCCCCGCTATCCACAGCTGTCCATACACCGCCCCGGGGCTTCGGCCTCGAGGCCTTTTTGGTGTCCGAGATCCAGCGCTCTGAGCCAAGATCAGCCGCGGGGCGTTCTCGTGATAAGCATACCTCCTTCCGCCTCACTGCCACCGGAGGGGCGATCTCCCAATGCTTTCCAAATGTGGTTTGGACTGCACAGCCCGCGCCATCGCTCCATTCTACCCGATATGAGCTTTTTCCCCGCGAGCAGTCCAAAGCTCGCGCCATCATGTTCCAAAAAGAAGCCTAGCCTCTCTTTGGACCCTCAAGATATTATTTTTAATGTAATGCAGCGCACTAATCTGTTTGTCGATCAGCGCTCGCGGATCTTCGACCTCATCGCGCCTCATTGACACATAAAACTCAAATCCACCCACAGTTGGCAAGGTCAAGTCGTTTAACACGAAGGGAAATAATTTAAGACGCGTTGCCGCCTCGATGACATCAAGGAAAGACAGCGGCGTGAATGCCCAGCAGTGACAGCTTCGATAAGCGCCCGTCCTATGGTCGTTGATTGCGTTGTCGTACGCCAGTGCCAAGGCATCCTCACCGCAGTACAGCGGCGCTTCGTTCGGGTTTCGTCCATTCCATATCTGGACGGGTTCGATTGCTAAAGCTTGATAGGTGTGGGTGAAAATCTGGCGCACACTCGGCCGATCATAGCCATGCACATCCGCCTCAACCAACTCAGCAATCGTGCTGTCAAAGCGTGCCGCATCGAACATGAGGCGCCGGTCTGGAAGGGAAAGATTCAGTACGCCGCGCGGCCGTAGGACGCCATGAATGCCGCGAAACCACCCCAGGAGATTCGGTACGTATTGAGCTACCTGCACGGCGATCGCGAAGTCATAATCTCTCCGACCAAGAACGACCGCAAGCGATCCCGAGCCCGCCCACGCGTAGTCGATCGGAACCGCGCCCGTCAGACCAGCGCTTGCTCGTTTGTCATAGTCGATGTAGGTGATGCTGAGATCAGTGGGTAATTCGATAGGGTTGTTGGCCGGTCCAAATTCGAGGCCGCGACCATTCGCCAAGTCGATGTCGTGCGTTAGTCGTTCATATTTCTTATTTCTAGTCCGCCATATCAGAGCTTGCTCAAGTGATCTGGTGCCTCGACGCATAATATCTCAACCTTTAATATCTTAAGTAGGATTATAGTCTGATTCATCTGTAAATGGCAAGCTACATATGATCGAGAATCGCATTATCGATCTAACGTGTCCTTTTGGCTTTGTTGTGGTTCTTCGAGTTGCTATTAGTCGGATATGCAGCTGGTGATTGTTGTTGGCAGTCCAGGTGGCCAAGCAATTTTCATGACTCGGCGCTCGTTTCCTTCCGCGCCGCCGCGAGCATCCACTTCCGCACCTCGGCGAGCCGCTCGTCACCGCTGAAGTCGGCCGCCGCGGACTCCCGTCCGACGGTCTTGTAGATCTCCCGCACGGTCGCCTCGTCCAGGCCGAGACCGTGGGCGAAGCCGAGAAGTCCGCGCATCTCGGCGGCGGAGCGTTCGGTGTTGATCATAAGTGACCCGGCCACGGCTTCGGCTCACACCCCCAGCCGGTCGCCTCCAGCCCCTCGTAATGCGCATCCATGTCCCGTATCACCTGGGCGCCCGCTTACCGCACGCGGCACATCGAGCGTTCTGGCCGAGCCGCGAGCGTCTCATCGCCGGCGGCAGGCCGGACAGCTTCACCGTCGCATAGCGGCCGCACGAGCAATGCAGTGCGATCGACGCCATGCCCTCGGCGATCCAGTCGGCGACGGTGGGGTCCCTTCCCTTCACGCCTTCCGCGCCCATGCGAGCAGGATCGCCGTGCGCACCGCCCCCGCTTCAGGCTCGGGCTGCTCTCGCGGTTGGCAACGACTTGGTTCACCCAGCCATGCCCGGCGACGGCCGCGCCGAGGTCGAGCATGTAGCCATCGGCGATCGGGTGCGCGTCGGTCTCGGGCTAGTCGAGGTACGCATCGACCGCCGCGCTTATCTGCTCGTCGGTGAGGGCCTTGAACAGCTCGCCGACGCAGGGGGATTCGGGCATGGGCAGCGGCGAACTTTCGGCATCAGGTGGCCCATCCACAGGTTGACGGGCGGTCCGGCTCAGCCTATCTGAACCCCGCACCGCACGCGAGGCTTGGAAACCAAGTCTCGGCGATTGGAAATCGGACGGAAATTCCGTTGATTTCACAATGTGTTCGGTGGGGGATAGTTTAACGGTAGAACCGCGGACTCTGACTCCGCTAGTCCTGGTTCGAATCCAGGTCCCCCAGCCACTGAAGCTTCTTAGCCAATTAAATCGTCGAGCGTCTCGCGCAGTCGTCCTGCGGAGCGGGCCTCTTGCTGCAGGCCGCCTCACGACGATGCCGTCTCGGAGGCCCGCGGTGCCGAGACGAGGCACGCGTCGTCACCGATCACCAGAACCTGTGGTCGCCCGATTTTAAGTCGGACGGTGCGTCGTCGGGAGCCAGATCACGAAGATCGAGCCTCGTTCGAGCTCGCTGTCGACCGTGATGGTCCCGCCGTAGCGGGCGATCAGCGTGTAGCTGATCGAGAGGCCCAACCCCGTGCCGCCATGCGTCCGGGTGGTGAAGAAGGGGTCGAAGATCTTGCGCAGCCGGTCGGCCGGAATGCCGATGCCGGTATCCGCCACCTCGATCGCGACGCCGTCGAGGCCGGAGCGGTCCTCGTCCCGCGTGCTCAGGCGCAGCAGGCCGCCCTCCGGCATGGCGTGGATGGCGTTGACCATCAGGTTGATCACGACCTGCTGCAGCTCCGTCCGGCTGACCTCGACGGTGCGCGTCGCCGTGTCCCCCCTCTCGATCGCGACGGCGGCGCGTTCGAGGAGATGGCGGACGAGCACCAGGCAATCGGTGACGACGTCGGCCGGCACGACGGTCTCGACATAGCCGGCATACTCGTCCGGACGGGCGAACTGCAGCAGACGGGTGACGATCATGTTCACCCGGTGGACCTGCTGGTCGATCAGGTCGAACTCGGTCCGGACCTCGTCGGCCGCGGGGCCGAGCGCCTCGCGCGCGACCTCGAGGTTGCCCTGGATGACGGCGATCGGGTTGTTGATCTCGTGGGCGACGCCGGCGGTGATCTCGCCGATCGAGGCGAGCTTCTCGGACATGACGAGTTGCCGGCGGGTCTCCTCGAGCTGGCGGGTGCGCTCCTCCACGCGGGCATCGAGCTCGCGCGCGAAGGCCCGCAATTCCGCGTCGCGCGCCTGGAGACGGTCGAGCAATTCGTCGAAGCGGCGGGCCACGAGCCCGATCTCGTCCTGGCTTAGAACGGTGCCGGTCCGGGCACCGAGGTCGCCGGCATCGACGGCGGCGATCGTCCGGTTCATCCGCTCCAGCGGCTTGAAGATTGCCCGGGCGAGGCGGAGCAGGAACGGAACCGTCACGAGGGCGGCGATGGTGAAGGCGGCCACGACCGCCGCCACCATCGCCCAGCGCGCCAGCCGGAACGGGCGTTCGAGGAAGCCGACATAGAGCATGCCGACCCGCCGGCCGGTGCTGTCGGTGACCGGCTCGTAGGCCGAGATGTAGCGGTCGTTCACCACGAACGCGCTGTCGAGCCAGATGCGGCCCCGGCCGAGCACGGCGTCGCGCACCTCTCTCGAGACCCGCGTGCCGAGGGCGCGGCGGCTGCCGAACAGGCGCACGTTCGTGGCGACCCGGACGTCGTCGAGGAACAGCGTCGCGA
>NZ_BPRD01000176.1 GCF_022179745.1 Methylorubrum podarium | reverse complement strand
CGACGAGGACGATCCCGCCGGCCATGCAGGCCCAGGACACGCCGTCCGGCAGGAGGTGGCGCCCGGTCGCGGCGAAGCCGAGCATCATCAGGGCGAGCCCGCCGCCCGACAGGAGGAAGCCGACCCCGTCCAGCGGCGGGCGCGTCTCCTCGCGGATGTCGCCGAAGTACAGGGTCGCGAGCACGATGCCGGCGAGCCCGATCGGGATGTTGATGAAGAAGATCCAGCGCCAGTCGGCGTAGGTGGTGATGAAGCCGCCGAGCGGCGGCCCGAGGATCGGGCCGATCAGCGCGGGGATGGTGAGGTAGGCGAGCGCCCCGACGAGTTCGGATTTCGGCACCGAGCGAAGGATCACGAGGCGGCCGACCGGCACCATCATCGCGCCGCCGATCCCCTGCACGAAGCGGGCGGCGACGAAGCCGGCCAGCGAGTTCGCGGCGGCGCAGGCGAGCGAGCCCGCCATGAACACGCAGAGCGCGGCCCGGAAGACGTTGCGGGCGCCGTAGCGGTCGGCGGCCCAGCCCGAGACGGGAATGAAGATCGCCAGACTCACGAGATAGGCGGTGAGCGCGAGCTTGAGGGCGATCGGGTCCACGCCGAGGCTCGCCGCGATCGCCGGCAGCGCCGTGGCGATCACCGTCGAGTCGGTGTTCTCCATGAACAGCGCGGTGGCGACGACGAGGGGGACGATCTGGGCGGGACGCATCGGCAGGGAGAAGCGCGCAACGCACCGAAGGGTTGCGCCGGGGGAGGGAAGCGTCGCGGCGAGTCGACACCGGAACCTCATGTCGGGCAGTCGCGGGATGAAACAACGTGGCGGAACGGTCACAGACCCGCGGGATACGCGCGCGGCCGCTGGCCGGATCCTTCCGGGACCGCCACCTTACGGCTAGGCTTCCGCCTGAAAAGCGGTGCTGTCCGGCCTCGGCCGGATGCGCATCCCCGCGCGTCTCACGGCGCCGGCCCAACATCCCGCGAAAGAGCCTGATGCCCCTGCGGTCGACTCATCGTTCCGGCTTCTCCCGCCTCGCGCTCGCCGCCGTCCTGCTCGCCGGGCTGACCGGCTGCGGCAACGTGGTCCTCACCGACGGCGACGCGCTCTCGCGCCGCGACCAGTTCGTCACCAGCGACGCGGTGGCCTCCGAATCCCGGCTGTTCATCGACCCGACCCTGCCGCAGACGGTGCGCACCGTGCGGATCGTGCCGACGGCCTTCACCGAGGCGGTCTCCGGTCCCGGCCTGACGCCGGTCGAGCGGCGCGTGATCGCCAACGCCGCCGACCGGGCGCTCTGCTATGATCTCTCGCTGCGCTACGACATCGTGTCCTCGGGTAAGGCCGATCTCACGGTGCGCTCGGTCGTGACCCGGGTCGAGCTGACCAATGTGCCGGCCTCCAGCGCGACCATCGCCGCCTCGGCGGCGATCACGGTGGCGGCGCAGGTCGGCATCGGCTTCGCCGACGCGGTCGGCAAGATCCCGGTGCCGCGGGTGCCGATCGGGCTCGGCAGCCTGACCATCGAGGCCGAGGCGCTCGACGCCCGCAAGCGCCAGCGCGCGGCGATGATCTGGGCGGGCGCGGCCAACTCCTTCACCAACCAGGCCCGCTTCTCCGCGGCCGGCGACGCCTACGACCTCGCGGGCGAGTTCGGCCAGGATTTCGGCTCCTACCTCGCCACGGGCAAGGACCCGTTCAAGGGCGAGCTGCAGCTCCCGACCTACGACCGCGTCCGCATCACGACGCTCGGCGAGGCGCCGCTCGATCCCGATTGCGAGGCGTTCGGACGGGCGCCGGGCGTGGACGGCATCATCGGCGACATGATCGGCCTGCCGCCGGACTGGACCGACAAGGGACCGGGCGTCTCCACCGCGCGCTGAACCACGGTTCGATCGCCTCGGCCGCATGCGGATCCCCTCTCCCCGCTCGCGGGGAGAGGGCTTCATGCCCCCTCGTCGGGGCATGAAGCGAGGCGGCAGCCGAAGGTGAGGGGACTTGGCCGGATACGCCTCGTCCTGAAACACCCCCTCACCCTCGCTCCGGCTTCGCCTGCGCTTCCCGCAGGCACGACAAGGTACCTGCGGGCCTCTCCCCGCCCGGCGGGGAGAGGGGCTCAGCGGAGCGCCTCGCCCACGCCGCCTCGAACAGCGGCACCTGCCGCATCTCCGGCACCAGCACCAGCCCCTTGTCGGTGATGCGGATCTGCGGGATCACGGAGAGCGGGATCAGGTTGAAGCCCATATAGGGAATGCTGCAGCCGGCCCGTTCCCAGGCCGCTTTGAGGGCTCTCACTTCGTCGGCCACCGCGCCGACGCGCTTGTCGGAGAGGAGCCCCGCCACCGGCAGCGGCACCATTGCCGCGACCCGTCCATCCTCCACGACGCAGACCCCGCCCTGATGGGCCGCGATCGCGTCGAGGGCCACCCGCATGTCGGCCTCGTTCAGCCCTGCGACGATGAGGTTGTGCGAGTCGTGGCCGACGCTGCTCGCCACCGCGCCGCGCTTCAGGCCGAAGGCGGAGAGCAGCCCGTGGGCGACGCCGCCGGAGCGGCCGTGCCGTTCGATCACCGCGACGTGGCAGAGATCGTGCGCGGCGAGCGTCGCCGCCCAGTCGGCGCCGGGGGCGAGCGCGACGCGCTCGTGGCTCAGCTCGATCCCCGGCAAGGTCGTGCGGATCGCGTTGACCGTGCAGGGGCCGGCGGGAAGGGGCGGGATCAGCGCCGGCAGCGGATCGGGGAGGCGAATCGTGGCGTAGGCCGGCGCCGGGTAGCGGTAGGGCCGGGCCAGCGCCTCTTCGAGCCTCGGGGTGGGCTTGCGATCCTCCACCACGAGCTCGCCGCCGTACCACGTCGCCTGCGGCACGAGGTCGTCGTCGAGGAGCACGAGGTCGGCCCGGCGCCCGCCGCCGAGGCCACCGACCTCGCCGTCGAGGCCGTAGCGGGTCGCCCCGTGCAGCGAGCCCATCGCCCAGGCGGCGGCTTTCGGGATGCCGCGGGCCACCGCCTCGCGCACCACCCAGTCGAGGCCGAAGGCGAGAAGGTCGTCGGCGTCGCGGTCGTCGGTGCAGGCGCAGACCCGTTTCCAGGCGGCGCCGTACTCGGTCACGGTGCCGATCGCCTTCGGCAGCGAGTGCCATGGGGTCGTAGGAGGCCCGCCGCGCAGAAAGATCCAGAGGCCGGCCTCCAGCAGGTCGTCGGCGATGTCCGCATCCACGGCCTCGTGGGTGTCGGTGACGCCGCTCGCGGCGTAGGGCGCCACGAAGTCACGGCCGTAGACGTGGCCCGAGATCGGGCGGCCCCGCTCCAGGGCGGCGCGGATGATGGCGTGCGCCCGCTCGTCCCCGGCGGCCACCGCGACGAAATCCATCTTCTCGCCCAGCCCGACCGCCTCGGGCCACGCGTCGAACAGCCCGGCGATCTTCTCCGCCGTCAGGTCGCCCCCCGCGGTCTCGAGTTCCGGCGTCGTGGCCGGCACCGTGCTCGGCACGGTGAGGAAGATGTTGAGCGGCGCCGCGCGGGCATCCTCCAGCATCCACTCGACGCCGTTCACGTCGAGCACGTTGCCGATCTCGTGGCTGTCGCAGACGATGGTGGTGGTGCCGTTGATCAGCGCGGCCTCGGCGTAGGCGCAGGCCGTGACCATGCTGCTCTCGATGTGGAGGTGCGGATCGACCAGCCCCGGCGCGATCAGGCCGCCGGCGACGTCGGTGCGCGGCGCGCCGCCGCGATGGTGGCCCGCCGGCTTCACCGCGGCGATGCGCCCGCCCGCGATCCAGATCTCGCGGTCGGGCAGGATGCGCTCGGAATAGGTCGAGAGCACCCGCGCGCCGGTGATGACGCGATCGGGCTCGGCGCGGCCGGCGGCGACCTCGGCGAGGCGCCGGGTCATCCGGGCCAGCGGCGCGACGGAAAAGCGGGTGAGGGGGCTGGCGGTCATCGGGTCCTTCCTTGCGCGGCTCTCGGGGCGCGGCTCTCGGGCAGGATGCGCAGGCATCGTGCCACGAAAGGAAGGCGGGGCGCAGCCGCCCGTGACCGATCAGTCCGCGTCGTCGGCCTCGCCCACGGGCTGACCGCGAAAACCGGTGGCCAGCACGTAGAGCTCGCTCGAATCCGCCCGGCTCGCCGCCGGCTTGACGTGGCGCACGACCGCGAAGTCGCGCTTCAGGTCGGACAGCAGGCTCCCCTCGGTGCCGCCCTGGAACACCTTGGCCAGGAAGGCCCCGCCCGGCGCCAGGATCTCGGCGGCGAAGGCGGCGGCGGATTCGGCGAGTCCGATCGTGCGCAGGTGGTCGGTCTTCTTGTGGCCGGTGGTGTTGGCGGCCATGTCGGACAGGACGAGGTCGGCCTTGCCGCCCAAGAGCTCGGTCAGGCGCTCGGGGGCGCTGTCGTCGAGGAAGTCGAGGGTGATGAAGGTGGCGCCCGCCATCGGCTCGACGTCGAGCAGGTCGATGCCGACGATGCGCCCGCCCTCGCCGACGATCTTCGCGGCGACCTGCGACCAGCCGCCGGGTGCCGCGCCGAGATCGACGATGCGCTGGCCGGGCTTCAGCAGCTTGAAGCGCTCGTCGATCTCGATGAGCTTGAACGCGGCGCGGGAGCGGTAGCCCTCGCGCTTTGCGCGGGCGACGTAGGGGTCGTTGAGCTGGCGCTCGAGCCAGCGCTTCTGGGAGAGGGTGCGCCCGCGGCCGGTCTTCACCCGCTGCTTCAGGTCGCCGCGCAGGCCGCCCGTCCCGCCTCGCCGGTCGGTCATGATCATGTCCTCAAGCATCGGTACGCGCCGATGCGCTCACAACGGCCGGATCGTCCCTATCCTGCTGCCGCGAGCGCGTGAAGACGGCATTCCCGGAGCGCATCGGACATGTCCTGGGCGCCCCTCTCCCCGCCACCGTCATTCCGGGGCGCTGACAAGCGAACCCGGACCCGAAGGGGCGCGCCGGAGGCGTGCAATCCACGACTGGCCTGAACGCCCTGTTCCAGCCGCGCATCACGGGTGGATCCCGGGTTCCGCTGCGCGGCCCCGGGATGACGGGGGAGCCGGTACCGAAGGAATCACGCGGAACTGGTGCTGTACGTCCGGCCCGATTGTCCTCAGCGATACCGCCCGCGGCGCCAGACGCCATCCTCGCGCATCATGTTCATGAGCAGGCCCTCGCGCAGGCCCCGGTCGGCGATGCGCAGGCGGTCCGAGGGGAAGACCCGGCGGATCGCCTCCAGGATCGCGCAGCCGGCGAGAACGAGGTCGGCCCGGTCGCGGCCGATGCAGGGGTTGTCGGCGCGCTGTTCGAGGCGGGTGTCGAGCAGATCCTCGATCGCGTCGCCGACCTCGCCGTCGCTCATCCAGAGCCCGTCGACCCGGCGCCGCTCGTAGCGGGCGAGGCGCAGGTGCATGGCGGCGAGCGTCGTCACCGTGCCCGAGGTGCCGAGCAGGTGGAAATAGGGGGCGGTGGCGGCCGCCGCCGCGCGGAGGGCGAAGGGGGAGATCAGGTCGCCGACCTCCTCCACCATGCCCTCGAAGGTGCGCCGCGTGACCTCGGTGCCGCCGTGGCGCTCGGCCAACGTCACCACGCCGACGGGCAGCGAGTCCCAGGCGCGGATGCGCAGGGTCGGGTCGGTCGAGGGATTGGCCGCGGCGCCGTCGAGCCACGCGATCTCGGTGGAGCCGCCGCCGATATCGAAGATCACGACCGATTCCGCCCGCGGGTCGGCCAGCGCGGCGCAGCCCGTCACCGCGAGGTAGGCTTCCGTCTGCCGGTCGACGATCTCGAGGTCGAGCCCGACCTCGGCGCGCACCCGCGCCACGAATTCAGCGCCGTTGACCGCGAGCCGGCAGGCCTCGGTGGCGATCACCTTGGAGCGGGCGACGGCGCGGGACTTCATCTTGCCCCGGCAGATGCGCAGGGCCTCCACCGTGCGCTCGATCGCCGCCTCGGTGAGGCGGTTGGAATTGCCCAGGCCCTCCCCGAGACGGACGATGCGGGAGAAGGCGTCGATCACGCGGAAGCCGTTGGGCGTCGGCTCGGCGATCAGCAGCCGGCAATTGTTGGTGCCGAGATCGAGCGCGGCGTAGGCGTCGCGGCGGCCATTGCGGCCCGTGTCATGACGGCCGGTCTCGTAGCGCGGGGGGTAGCTCTCGATCGGGCGTCCGCCCGTGACCGTGCGGGACCCGTCCCGCGATGTCTGCGGGTCGGCGGTGGGGCGGGCCGACACGGCGGCGGCGCTCTCATCCCTCATCGACGCGACCGAACTTCCTGGCGATGCGGCCCGGCAAGACGCAGGACCGTCGTGGCACCAAGGCTACAGGCGTTGTTCGGGAACTGCAAAGGCTGGATGGCCGGACTTACACGATTTGCCGCATGGATCGTCTCGGGCCGCCGCCGGTCAGCCCGGCTCCCGCTGCGGCTTCGGCGCTGCGCCCACCGCGTAGCTGCGGCCCTTCCACACCGCCCGACCGGCGCGGCTCGGGCGCAGCAGCACGTTCCACTGGATCGCGAGCGCCGTGCAGACGGCGAGCGGATGCAGGGGAATCGTCGCGGCCGGCTCGGCCACCCGCAGCGTGATCGCCGCGCGGGTGCCGAGCGAGATGAGGGCGGCGGCCAAGGCGAGGGCGGCAGCATTCCCGGCCCCGAGCGCCAGGGCGGCGGCGAGGACGAGCCAGGGCAGGACGTGGCCGCCGAACAGCAGCAATGTCCAGACGGGGAGGGCCATGGGCGTCGCCATGCCCTCGTGCGCGTTCTTCGAGAAGCCGGCCCAGGACTGCGAAAAGTTCCGGTACATCCGGCAGGCGGCGAGCGCGTGTCCGGCGACGAGGTCGGTGCGAAGGCCCTGCTCGCAAAACAGCCGCGGCAGGCGCACGCCGTCGTGCAGAGAGGTGCGGATCGCGCCGTGGCCGCCGGTGGCGGCGTAGGCCCCGCGGCCGATCAGGATCATCTGCCCGCAGGCGGCGCCGAGCGAGGGCCGGGGCGAGGCGCGCATCAGGGCGATCGGCAGGTAGCCGAGCATCAGGAAGTCGATCATCGGCACGGTCAGGCGCTCGCCCAGCGTCTCCATCACCTGCCGCGGCACGCCGCTGACGAGATCAGCCCCGCTCGTCGCGGCATGCGCGGCAAGGGCTGCCGCACCGTCCGGCGCCAGCGTCACGTCGGCATCGAGGAACAGCAGGCGCTCGCCGCGGGCCGCGGCGGCGAGCGCGACGCAGGCGTGGTTCTTGCCGGTCCAGCCCTCGGGCAGGGCGGGCACCGCGATCAGCCGCAGGCGCGGATCGGCGGCCGCGAGGCGCGCGACGATCGCCGCGGTCTCGTCGGTCGAGTGATCGTCGCCGACGATCACCTCGACCGGAACGAAGCGGCTCGCGAGCGCCGCCCGCACCGTGCCCTCGATCACCGCCGCCTCGTTGCGGGCGGGGATCAGGATCGAGACGAGGCCGCCGGTCGGCGCGGGCTCAGGGGTTCGCAGGATCGCGAGGTTGACCGCCGCCAGCACCGCCGGAAGCAGGGCCAGGGCGAGGGCGATGAGGGCGAGGAGCGCGAGCGTCATCGGGTCCGCGTCTCCGCACCATCGCCGTTCCGGTGTCCCGGCTCGAAGCGTCGTCCTGTCAGCGCCGCCGCGAGCCGCCGCCAGCCGTCATAGACGCCGCCGACGCCGCGCCGGCCCGCCAGCAAGGTCTCGAACCGGGCAGGATCGCGGGCGATCACGTCGGCCGAGAGCCGGTCGAGGGTCGCGGTCAGGTCCGACTCGAGCCGGGCGAGGCGCTCCG
>NZ_BPRD01000175.1 GCF_022179745.1 Methylorubrum podarium | reverse complement strand
CGAGCGGCGCTGGCGGCCTCCGGCACCGTGACGCTCGAGCTGGCGCTCGCCGGCGTGCCGATGGTGGTGGCCTACAAGGTCTCGCGAGTCGAGGAGGTGATCGCCCGGCGCCTGATCCAGGTGCCGACGATCGTGCTGCCGAACCTGATCCTGTCCGAGAACGCCATGCCGGAATTCGTGCAGGCTGATTGCACGCCGGAGCGGCTGGCCGAGACGCTGGCGCCGCTCCTCGCCGGCGGCCCCGCCCGGCGGACCCAGCTCGACGCGCTCGCCCGCATCGACGGCCGGATGCGACTCGCCGGCGACGAGGAACCGAGCCGGGCGGCCGCCCGGATCGTGCTGGAGGCCCGGCGGGCGGCATGAGCGAGGACGCCACGGTTCCGAGGATCGCGATCTACGTCGATGCCGATGCCTGCCCGGTGAAGGACGAGGTTTATCGCGTGGCCGCCCGCTACGGCCTCCACGTCTACGTCGTCTCGAACAGCGTTCTCAATCTGCCGCGCGAGCCCTGGATCGAGCGCGTCGTCGTCGGCGACAGGTTCGACGCGGCCGACGACTGGATCGCCGAGCGGGCGGGACGCGGCGCCATCGTCGTCACCGCCGACGTGCCGCTCGCGAGCCGCTGCGTGAAGGCCGGCGCCGTCGCGCTCGCGCCGAACGGAAAAGCCTTCACGGACTCGTCCGTCGGCCTCGCGCTCGCGACCCGCAACCTGATGCAGGAGCTTCGGGAAGCGGGTGCCATCACCGGCGGGCCGAAGCCGTTCTCGCCGAAGGACCGCTCGGCGTTTCTCGGAGCGCTGGATCGGGCTGTCGTGCGCCTGAGGCGCGATCTCGGGATCTGACGTCAGGTCGCGCGATGCGCGGCCGGTCCTTTCGCCGACCGATCATGGGCGACGCCGCTTCTCGGGCAAAGCCGATGCTGTAGGATGCGGCATGCTCGATCCCGCCATCATCGAATCGCTCCATATCCCCTTCCCTCCCGAGCGACCCGCGCTGGTGGAGGAGCAGGTTCTGCGCAGGGCTGCCGCCGAGCAGGCGCTACGGATCGGTCGTCGGCTGGCCGATGGCTTCGACGCGGCGGCCAATTCATGGATCGCGACCATGGAACGGGCGCGCCGCTCGGTCGAAGGCGCGACGATCGAGAGCCGGTCCGCCGAGGATCTGCGGCTCCTCTCGGCGACGATCGACGATTTTGAAACGGTTGCGGAGATGCGGGCCAAGCAGGGCGCTCGATTGCAGAAGCGCATCGCCCGCGAGGTGAAGACGGCGTTCCGGACGGATCCTTCGCTCGCGGCCGCCCACCGCGCGTTCGGGGGCCGGATCGTGGCAACGGAGAAGCGAATCGTCGATGCGCTCCTCGATTATGCTCTCTTTCTGCGTGCTGTCCGGGCCGACATCGATCCCGCCGCCCGGGGGGGGCGAACATTCGAGACGACGGATGACCTTGCCGGTTACCTCGCCGGTCTCGGCGCTGCGTGACGATCCGACTGACGATCGAGGCCGGTTTCGAAGCCGGCCTCAGAAGCCTGCCGCCCGATCGCCGGAAGGCGGCCGGGCGGGCGTTGCTGAAGTTCGCCGAGGAGCCCGGCTTGCCGAGCCTCCGATTCCGTCCGCTCGTCGGCCGGATCGGTTATTTCATCATCAATCCGACGAGAGGGGATCGCATCATCCTACGGAAGGACGGTGATGACGTGTATGCAGCGGTCGATCTCGGGCCGCACGACAACGTGTATCGCCGCTGGGACCGATAGACGGCACGGCCCGCGACGAAAATGGGGGCGCTTGAGCGCCCCCGATGTCCTGGCTCTAATCAGCTCCGCTGGCCGATCGCCACGTAGTCGCGCCGGTCGGGACCGATATAGAGCTGGCGCGGGCGGCCGATCTTCTGGGACGGATCCTCGATCATCTCGGCCCATTGCGCGATCCAGCCGACCGTGCGGGCGAGCGCGAACAGCACCGTGAACATCGAGGTCGGAAAGCCGAGGGCCTTGAGGGTGATGCCCGAGTAGAAGTCGATGTTCGGGTAGAGCTTCTTCTCGATGAAGTACTCGTCCTTGAGCGCGATCTGCTCGAGCTGCACCGCGACCTCCAGGAGGTCGTCCTTGAGCCCGAGTTCGTTGAGCACCTCGTGGGTGGTCTTCTGCATGATGCGCGCGCGCGGGTCGTAGTTCTTGTAGACCCGGTGGCCGAAGCCCATCAGGCGGAAGGGATCGTTCTTGTCCTTCGCCTTGGCGACGTATTTCTGCACGTTCTCGGGGTGGCCGATCTCCATCAGCATTTTCAGCGCCGCCTCGTTGGCGCCGCCATGGGCGGGGCCCCACAGGCAGGCGATGCCGGCGGCGATGCAGGCGAAGGGGTTGGCGCCCGAGGAGCCGGCCAGCCGCACCGTGGAGGTCGAGGCGTTCTGCTCGTGGTCGGCGTGCAGGATGAAGATCTTGTCGAGGGCGCGGGCGTAGATCGGGTTGATGACGTACTCCTCGCACGGCACCGCGAAGCACATCCGCAGGAAGTTCGAGGTGTAGTCGAGGTCGTTCTTCGGATACACGAAGGGCTGGCCGATCGTGTACTTGTAGGCCATCGCCGCCAGCGTCGGCATCTTCGCGATCATGCGAAGGGAGGCGATCATCCGCTGCTGCTCGTCCGAGATGTCGGTCGAGTCGTGGTAGAAGGCCGAGAGCGCGCCGACGCAGGCCACCATCACCGCCATCGGGTGGGCGTCGCGGCGGAAGCCCTGGAAGAAGCGGTTCATCTGGTCGTGCACCATGGTGTGGCGCGTGACCCGGTAATCGAAATCCGCCTTCTGGGCGGAGGTCGGCAATTCGCCGAACAGCATCAGGTAGGCGGTCTCGAGGAAGTCGCCCTGCTCGGCGAGCTGCTCGATCGGGTAGCCGCGATAGAGCAGCACGCCCTCGTCGCCGTCGATATAGGTGATCTTCGACTCGCAGGAGGCGGTCGAGGTGAAGCCGGGATCGAAGGTGAACTTGCCGGTCTGGGCGTAGAGCTTGCCGATATCGACCACGTCCGGGCCGATCGTTCCGGTCTTGATGGGAAGTTCGACGTGGTTGTCGCCCACGATGATGGTGCTGGCGGAAGCGCTCATGGGATCGCGGACCCTTTCTCGCGACGGGAACAGCACCGGAGCGGGAGGCCCGCCTCCCGCTCCGTTGTGGCGCCGCAGCAGAGCACTGCGCCCGCTCACTGAAGCACCGGGTTAGCGGATCGGTCGGCGCCCAGCAACGGTGGGCCGCTCACGGCTTCTTCGCATATGCGAAAAATGGGCCGTGTCTGTCACCGTCCGGGCGGGATGAAACCTGCTTCGAGCCCCTCGGCGCAACAGGTGTCGAACAGTCTAAGCGCTCCGCCGGGACGATGATGACGCCGAAACGCCGCGTGAGGCAAGAGTTTCGGGTATCCGGCGACATCGTCTGCCGCCGTCCGAGTCGAGCGCTGTCATTCGCGCTGGATTGTCATTCGCGCCGCCGCCGTGCCGACGGCGACGGCGAGATCGCGGTCGGACGAGCCGATCCGATCGACGCGCCGGCATGCCGGATGCGTTGATCCGCCGCGTGCGGCGTCGTCAGGCCGGCAAACGATCCCGCAGGCGGGCCAGGGCCTCGTCGCGGCCGAGCACGGCCATCACGTCGAACACCGGCGGCGAGGTGGCGCGGCCGGTGAGGGCCGCCCGCAGGGGTTGGGCGATCTGACCGAGCTTGACCCCCTCGCTCTCAGCGAAGCCGCGCACGGCCCCTTCCGTCGCCGCGGCAGTCCATTCCGGCAGGGCCTCCAGCGCCGGCAGAAGGGCGCGCAGCCGCTCCACCGCCTCGCCGGCGAGCAGGCCCTCCGCCTTGGCGTCGAGGGCCAAGGGGCGCGGGGCGTAGAGGTAGTAGGCGCTGTCGAGGAGCTCGACGAGGGTCTTGGCGCGCTCCTTCAGGCCGGGCATCGCCGATACGAGCTTTTCGCGCAGATCCGGCGTCAGGGCGGTCGGCAGACCGCGCTCGGGACCGCGTGCCGGCAGGATCGCGTCGATGGCATCGACCAGCGCCGAATCGGCACTGCCGCGAATGTAGAGCCCGTTGAGGCTCTCCAGCTTCGTGAAGTCGAACCGCGCCGCCGAGCGGCCGATCGCCTTCAGGTCGAAGGCGGCGATCATCTCCTCGGTAGAGAAGACTTCCTGGTCGCCGTGGCTCCAGCCGAGCCGCACGAGGTAGTTGCGCAAGGCGGCGGGCAGGTAGCCGCGGTCGCGGTACTCCTCGACGCCGAGCGCGCCGTGGCGCTTGGACAGCTTGGCCCCGTCCGCCCCGTGGATGAGCGGGATATGCGCCATCGCCGGCACCTCCCAGCCCAGCGCGCGGTAGATCTGGCTCTGACGCGCGGCGTTGGTGAGATGGTCGTCGCCGCGGATCACCTGGGTGACGCCCATGTCGTGGTCGTCCACGACGACGGCGAGCATGTAGGTCGGGGTGCCGTCGGAGCGCAGCAGCACGAGGTCGTCGAGGTCGCGGTTGGCCCAGGTGACGCGGCCCTGCACCGCGTCCTCGACCACGGTCTCGCCCTCCGTCGGCGCGCGCAGGCGGATCACCGGCTTCACGCCCGCGGGCGCCTCGGACGGGTCGCGGTCGCGCCAGCGGCCGTCGTAGCGCGGGGCGCGGCCCTCGGCGCGGGCGGTCTCGCGCATCTGCGCCAGCTCCTCGGCGCTGGCGTAGCAATGATAGGCGTTGCCCGAGGCGAGCAAGCTCTCGGCGACGTCGCGGTGCCGCTCGGCGCGGGCGAACTGGTAGATCACATCCCCGTCCCAATCGAGGCCGAGCCAGCGCATCCCGTCGAGGATCGCGTCGATCGCGGCTTGCGTCGAGCGCTCCCGGTCGGTGTCCTCGATGCGCAGCAGCATCCGGCCGCCGAAGCGGCGGGCGTAGAGCCAATTGAACAGGGCCGTGCGCGCTCCCCCGATATGCAGGAAGCCCGTGGGCGAGGGCGCAAAGCGCGTGACGACCGGTGACGACATCGGCGGCTGGGAGGCTTCTTTTGAGAAAGTGGGGATGGCGGGAGGGCGGCCGCGGCCGGTCTCGGCCGGCGTGTAGCACGAGCGAGCGGATGCGTTAAGAATTCGTCACGTTTGCCCGTCGCGCGGGCATCGCAGGTCTCGGGACGTGGCGGGGCATGGCGCAGGGCGGCGGCAGGGCGATCGGCGGGGCGGTTCCGGCCCTCCTCGGCGGTCGCGTGCCCGCCCCCTCGCAGCTCTGGCACGGCACGATCGCGGCGTTGGGCGCCGGCCTCGCCCGCGAGGCGGAGCAGCGCCGGCTGTTCCCCTGGCTCGCCGTCGCCTTCGGCGCCGGCATTCTCGTCTTCTTCACGGCGACGGACGGGGCGCCCTCGCTCGCCGCACCGCTGATCGCGGCGGGGCTTTGCCTCGCCGTGACGCCGGCCCTGCGCGCCCGCCCGGTCGCGCTCGCGCTGGTCCTCGCCCTCGCCGCGCTCTTCCTCGGCTTCGCGGCCGGTATCTGGCGGGTCGCCTCCGTCGCGGGGCCGGTGCTGACCCGCGTCACCATCGCGCCGCTCGCCGGCCTCGTCGAAGGGCTCGACGAGCGGGAGGGCGGCGCGCGGCAGATCGTACGGGTCGAGACCTTCGGCGATCTCGACGCGGCGCAGCGCCCGCGGCGGGTGCGGGTCTCGACCCGCGCGGCGCCGTCGGTGCGGCCGGGCGACACGATCCGCGCCACCGCCCGCCTGCTGCCGCCGCCGGAGGCGGTGCGTCCGGGCGGCTACGATTTCGCCCGCGACGCCTATTTCCGCGGGATCGGCGCGGTGGGCTCGCTGGTCGGCAAGGTCGAGATCGGGGCCCCGGCGGAGCCGCTGCCGCCGTCGCTGCGCCTCGCGGCCGCGATCGACGCGGCCCGCAACGCCTTCACCCGCCGCATCACCGAGGCGATCGGCGGGCAGGCCGGGGCCGGTCACGCCGCCCTCGGCCAAGCGGCCGGGGTCCGAGCCACTCTCGGTCACGCCACCGTGGATCATGCCACGTCCTCGCGCCTGCCGCCGCTCCGCGGGAGCGGCCCAATGGCATTATTCCGCATATAGGGCGGGCGGGCGAGAATTTTCTTTCACGGGCGGCGGGCCGCCCAGCGGCGGAAAATCAGTCCTCGTCGTCGTCCTCGTCGATGCGGCTCATGCCCTTGAGCTTGGCGAAGACCGCGTCGGCGTTGAGATCCTCCTCCTCGCGCTCCTCCTCCCGCTCCTCGGCGGCCGGGGCGGTCGAGACCTCGGTCGGCAGGAGCTTGGCGCCGCCATCCGTCGGCAGCACGGCGGGGCGGTCCTTGGCGGCGCGCTGGACCTCGAAGTCGAGGTCGATCTGCGAGCAGAGACCCAGCGTCACCGGGTCCATCGGCTGGAGCGCGGCGGAGTTCCAGTGGGTCCGCTCGCGGATCTGCTGGATCGTCGCCTTGGTGGTGCCCACCAACCGGATGATCTGCGCGTCCTTCAACTCGGGATGGTTGCGGATCAGCCAGAGGATCGCGTTCGGCCGGTCCTGGCGGCGCGACAGCGGCGTGTAGCGCGGACCCTTGGTGGTGCGCTTGACCTCGGGCAGCTTCACCTTCGAGACCGCGACCTTGAGCCGGTAGTTGGGCGACTTCTGCGCCTTCTCGATCTCGTCGCGGGTGAGCTGGCCGGTGGTGATCGGGTCGAGGCCCTTGATGCCGGCGGCGACCTCGCCGTCGGCGATGCCCTTCACCTCGAGCGGGTGCAGCTTGCAGAAGTCGGCGATCTGCTCGAAGGCGAGCGAGGTGTTCTCGACGAGCCACACGGCGGTCGCCTTGGGCATCAGCGGACCTTGGGACATCGGACAAAGCTCCAGGCGATCAGGGGTCGCGGCAGGGAAACGGGCGGGATGCCGGAAAGGCTTCCCCGCGGCCTCCGGCCCGGTCAGGCCCGAAGGATCCCATGTCGCGATGAATGAGGGGATTGCCGCTTATAGAGGCGGGACCGGCCGTTGCGCAATCTGGTTCGGACGCGAAGCAGGGCAATCGCTCGAAGCTGCTTTGGCAGCTTCGCGGCGCGAAGAGCGCCGCGCGGAGCGGGCATTTCAGGACTTCGGTCCTGAAATGCACCGAGCGGAGCGAAAGCCTGAGCCCGCGGAGGCGGGCGCCGGCGATTGAGGCCGGCATGAACCAGGGCAATCGCTTCCAGGCGATTGCCCTGGGCGCGGATCAACGGATCGATCGCCCTTCCAGGGCGGGACGCAGCGGCGCGACCTCGGCGACGACGTGGTCCATGAAGGCGCGCACCCGCGCCGCGTGGCGCAGGTCCGGATGGGTCAGGAGCCAGAGCGAGCCGGCCAGTTCCGGCTCCGGCCCCGAGAGGCGGCGCAGTCCCGCGATCCGGTCGCCGCGGGAGCAGGGCAGCGGGCCGATGCCGACGCCCTCGCTGATCGCCTCGCACAGGCCCTGCACGGTGTTGAGGCGAAGCGCCACCCGCTCCGGCCCGGCGCGGGCGGCGACGAAGCGGGCGAACTGGCCGCCGGCCACCGCCTCGCTCGGCGTGACCCAGCACGCGTCGGCGGGATCGCCCGGCCCGTCCACCGGGCCGTAGACCGCCCAGGCGATGGTGGCGAGCCGGCGCCCGACGAGGTTGGGCGGCGGGTCGCGGGTGGCCCGGAGCGCGACGTCCGCGTCGCGGCGGGACAGGTTCAGCGCGTCCTCGGAGACGATGAGTTCGAGCTGCACCTTCGGATAGCGCGCCCGGAAGCGGCCGAGTATCGGCATCAGCAGATCGGTCACCAGCGTCGCCGCGGCGGTCACGCGCAGCAGGCCCGAGGGCGTCAGCGCGCGGTCGGCGACCTCCCGGTCGAAGCGCGCGACCTCCTCCTCCATCCGCCCCGCCGCCGCGGCCATCGCCTCGCCCGCGGGCGTCGGCACGTAGCCGGAGCGGTGGCGCTCGAACAGGCGCGTGCCGAGTCCCGCCTCCACCGCGGCGAGGCGCCGGAAGGCGGTCGAGGGGTTGATGCCGAGATGCGCCGCGGCCGGGGCCAGCGCCCCCCGCTCGGCGATGGCGCGCACGAGGCGAAATTCGTCCCAGGCCACCGGCACCGCGCCCTCCGTCTTGCAAGTTTGCAAGCGTGATCTTGCACGGCAGGGCGTTTCTGCAAACAGCGCGAACCCTCATACTCACCCGTGCATTCGACGCTCGGGCCGTCATGCGCGCGTCGTCCACGTCTGAAAGCGAACACGGGCTTTCGGGAGGACGCGCCGGGTCCGCGAACAGGAGAGACGATGATGGCGAAGGTTCTGGTGCTCTACTACTCGTCCTGGGGCCATGTGGAGCAGATGGCGCGGGCCGTGGCCGAGGGCGCCCGCGAGGCCGGGGCCGAGGTCGCGGTCAAGCGCGTGCCGGAGCTGGTGCCGGACGAGGTGGCCCAGCAGTTCCACTACAAGCTCGACCAGGAGGCGCCGATCGCCACCGTCGAGGAACTGGCCGAGTACGACGCGATCATCTTCGGCACGCCGACCCGCTACGGCAACATGGCCTCGCAGATGAAGCAGTTCATCGACCAGACCGGCGGCCTGTGGGCCCGGGGCGCGCTCGTCGGCAAGGTCGGCTCGGCCTTCACCTCGACCGCCTCGCAGCACGGCGGCCAGGAGACCACGCTGACGAGCTTCCACACGGTGATGTTCCACCACGGCATGGTGGTGGTGGGCCTGCCCTACAGCTTCGCGGGCCAGAACGGCGTCGAGCAGGTGAAGGGCAACACGCCCTACGGCGCCACCACGATCGCCGACGGCGACGGCTCGCGCCAGCCCTCCCAAGTCGAGCTCGACGGCGCCCGCTTCCAGGGCCGCCACGTGGCCGGCATCGCGGCCAAGCTCGCGGGCTGAGCCGCCATAACAATCTGTGCTCGGTGCCGGACAGGCCGTTTCCTCTTTCATTAGAAGAGGAAACGGCCTGCACCTTGTCATTCAGACTGCTGACACATGTATCGAAAACTTTTTCGGAACAGACCTTTGGAATCGTTTTCTTGCTGCCGAGCTCTGCTCGCCATGGTTGAAAAATTCCCTGATTAAGGAATGTGAAACCGCTTCCGACTCTGGTGACATATGGCTAAGCTCGGCCTCTCATCCACAGGCCGGGACCGAACTATCGACGACGGTTTCGTGTTAGCTGTCGCGTAGACGCGTCTTTCGGCTCCGCCTATGTTCACATTTTGTTTCCCAACCTAGCGAGGCGCCCATGTTCGTTAGATGCAAGCTGATCGCAGAAGGCCCAGGCCCTTCCGAGGTCATCGTCAGCATCCAGGCTGCCGGGGGACATGAAGAGGAGGTTGTGCTCTCTAAGAAGCAGGTTCACGACAACATGGTCGATGTCGGGACAGCACTGCTTGCGGAGGGCGGCAAACTTCTGATTGAATTGCCGCGCGAGTCGGCCTCTGGGCGCTGGCGCATTTGGGTCGACAAGGCTCAGACTGTGCAGTCAGAACTCGCTGCCTGAACATAGAACTGGGGCGAGCGCAGTGATTCTAACGGATCGAGAGATTGAAATTGCGCTCGCCAAAAAGCAGATTGTCATCGAACCTCAGCCTAATCTACGCGAAGCTCTGAGTTCGACGACCCTCGATCTAACTCTCTCAAACAAATTTCTAGACTGGAATGCAATCCCAGGCACAACGGTGAGCCCAGGTGCATCGGACTATTCATATAAGACGATGCTTCCGCTCCAATCTGAGAAAACCTTGTCTGCCTATGAGCTCAATCCAGGAAAGTTCGTTCTGGCTTGGACTGCGGAAGACGTTTTTCTTCCCGAAGAATCCCGGATAGCGGCTAGAGTCGAAGGTAAAAGCTCACTCGCGCGGTTGGGTGTCGGAATTCACGTAACGGCACCCACGATACACTGTGGTTTCAGCGGCAACATCCAGCTCGAAATGTTCAATCTCGGCCCGCATAAAATCATGCTGACGGCCGGAATGAAGGTCTGCCAGCTGATATTCGAACAGACATACGGAACCCCTATCAAGGGCTACTCAGGTATATTCGCAGGCCAGAAAGCCTAAGCAACTCATCGAGCCGCCGCGACGTCCCCTTTGCCGATCGCCGCGAGCACGATCCCCTCGGTCAGGATCTGCGGCAGCACCTGCGCCGCGCCCGTCCCGCGATAGACGAGGTAGAGCGGCACGCCGCTGCGGCCGTGGTGCTCGAGGAGGCGGGTGATCTCCGGGTTCTGGTTGGTCCAGTCGCCCTTGAGATAGGCCACCTGCCCCGCCCGGAACGCCGCCTGCACGCCCGCGCGGGCGAGCACCGTGCGCTCGTTGACCTGGCAGGTGATGCACCACGCCGCCGTCATGTCCACGAACACCGTGCGGCCCTCCGCCCGGAGCGCGTCGAGGCGGGCCTGCGTGAAGGCCTCCTCGCCCTGGGCCAGGGCGGTGCCCCGCGCCGAGGCGCGGTCGCCGTCGAGGACGGCGACGAGGCCGAGCGCCGCGACGAGCGCCGCGACGGCCGCGACGCGGCTCACGCCGGTGCCGAGCGGTCCGGCGCCGCGCGCCCGCTCCCAGGCCCAGGCGGCGAGCGCGACGAGCACGAGGCCGGTCAGCCCGGCGAGGAGCCCGTTGGGGCCGACCTGCTGGGCGAGCACCCAGATCAGCCACGCCACCGTGGCGTAGACGGGGAAGGCGAGCGCGCCCTTCAGCACGTCCATCCAGGCGCCGGGGCGGGGCAGCAGGCGCAGGGCCCGCGGAAACACGGTGAGGCAGAGGAACGGCAGGGCGAGGCCGAGGCCG
>NZ_BPRD01000174.1 GCF_022179745.1 Methylorubrum podarium | reverse complement strand
TCGCGGGCGAGGCGCCGGGCTACCTCTACGCAGCGGAGCGCGACGCGCTGATCGCGCCGCGGGCGCGGGAAGCGGTCGAGCGCGGCGGCGTCGAGCGCGGTGGCTTCTCGGATTTCAGGTGATACGCTCCCTCAAGAGAGCGGCGCCGCGAGGCGATGATCGCGCAGGGCACCATCGAGCGTGATGAGCGATCGACCCTCGACCGCACATTGTGCGCGCAGCAGCCGATCGAAGGGGTCGCGTGTAGGCGGGACAGGCTCGACGTCAGCGAGCGCGTGCTGCGCCGTGATCGGCAGGATCACGAAGCCCGCCGCGTCGAAGTAATCCGCCATGCGTTCTCAAGGCAGCCCCGGATCGAGCTTGCCGAGCCGGGTCTTGATCGCGATTTCCCAGAAACGGGCGACGCTGACCCATGCCTCGATACCGGGCCGTCGCAGCAGACGCTCGGCGGCGGGACTGACCATCGGCAGCCGCTTCAAGGCGATCGCCACGAGGATGTGGCTGTCGAGAAGCAGCCTCAGGCGACGGGATGGGGCCGAGTCAGAAAATCCTCGGGCAGTGGATCGTCGAAGTCGGGCGCGATGAAGCCCGGCTGCCGCACGATTCCATTCTCGCGCAGATAGGCCTCGCCGGCCTCGAGATCGACGCCGCCCCGCGGGCGATGCGGCACGAGATCGGCAATCGGCCGTCCCTCGCGCGTCAGCACGACCGTCTCACCCGCCTCGACCCGGCGGGTCAGGTCCGCGAGTTCACTCGCCGCCTCTTCGAGAGAAAGGGTGACCATACCCGCAAGGATGGAAGCCTTGTCGGGTACGGTCCAGCCCGCTCTCACTTCACCGCGGCAGGCTCGCGGGCGACCTCGCCCGGCGGGCGGCCGGCTTCCTCGCCCTCGGGGCAGCGGGCATCCGGCTGCTTCGGCGGCGGCCCGAGGAAGGCCGGCACCACGAAGAAGGCCGCCAGCAGGGTGAAGAACAGCGAGAGGGCGAGCAGCTCGCCCATGCTCGCCGTGCCCGGATGGCTCGACAGCATCAGCGAGCCGAAGGCGGTGCCGGTGGTCAGCGCCGAGAAGAAGATCGCCCGGGTGAGGCTCGAGGCCAGCATGTCGACGACGCCCGCGCGCCACGCGATGACGTAGTAGATGTGGAAGGCCACGCCCACCGCCAGCATCAGCGGCAGGGCGATGATGTTGGCGAAGTTCAGCGGCATGCCGATGACCTTGAGCGCCATCAGCGTCCACAGGGTCGCCAGCACCAGCGGCCCCAGCGTCATCGCCACGTCCCAGGGTTTGCGTAGCGCGACCGAGAGCAGGATGAAGATCAGCGCGAGCGCCGTGAGGCCCGCCTGAACGAAGGCGCCGAGGATGGTGTAGCTCGACTCCGTCGTGGCGACTGGCGCGCCCGTGGCGTGGGGATCGACCGTCTGCACCTCCTTGGCGAAGCGGCGCAGCACCTCGTCGTTGTTCGAATCGCCCTTCGGATGCACCTCGATGCGGGCGCGGCCGTCGCTCGTCACCCACTCGGCCTTGAGCGGCTTGGGCAGGTTGTCGAGGGTGATCTTCTTCGGATCGAGCAGCCCGGAGAGGCGGCTCATCAGCGTCTTCAGGTCGGTGGTGAGCGCGACGCTCGCCTCCTCGCGCTTCTCGGCCGGGGCGGCGGCGAGCGTGTCGAGGGTGCCCGAGAGGCGGTCCGCCGCCTTCGCGCCCGCCGAGTCGCCGCTGGCGATGGTCTTCAGCGCCGCGGCCGTGTCCTTCAGCGCCTTGACGTTCTCCGCATCCGTCGGCGGCGGCGGCTTGCGGGACGGGTTGAGGGCGGGGCCGAGGAGCTGCGCCGTCTCCTGGATCGTGGCGAGCTTCTGGTCCTGGTCGCGCGGCACGAAGGTGTCGATCGAGATCACCTTGGCGACCGCGTCGAGCCCTTCCAGGCGCTTGGTCAGCTCGGGGACCGCGTCGACGTTCGGCGCCAGCACGTCGATCGAGTTGGGGCTGGTGGCCGGGTCCTTGATCAGGTCGAGATAGGTCGCAATCGACTCCACCTTCGGGCTGCGAAGGTGCATCGGGTTGGAGTCGAAGGGCAGCTTCAGGAGGAGCGGAATGCCGGCGACGGTGATCAGGCCGACGAAGATCAGCACCCATTTGCGGTGCTCGACGATCCAGTGATCGACGCCCGCCATCCACGTCGTCTCGACCGCCCGCTTCTCGCCGCGCGGGTTGAACACGGCGATCAGGGCCGGGAGCAGGGTCAGCGAGAACAGGTAGGCCACGATCATGCCGACGCCGGCGATGAGGCCGAGCTCGGACACGCCGCGGAACTTCGTCGGCAGGAAGGCGAAGAAGCCGGCGAGCAGCGAGACCGCGGCCAGCGTCAGCGACCAGCCGACGCCCCGCGCCGCGCCGCGCAGGGCGGCCTCGACGCTGCCGAGTTCGTAGCGGTCGGCCCGGTACCGCACGGCGAACTGGATGCCGAAATCGATGCCGAGGCCGACGAACAGGGCGGCGAAGGCCACCGAGATCGGATTGAGCTCGCCCACCATGGCGAGGCCCAGAGCCGCCGTGACGACGAGGCCCGAGAAGGTGGTGATCAGCACCGCGACGACGAGCGGGCCGGAGCGGAGCGCCAGCCACAGGAACAGGACGATGGCCGCCGTCGTCAGCGAGTAGTTCAGGAAGGCGTCGTCGGCGAGCGTGGCGAACTCGTCGTCGGCCACCGCCACCGGCCCGGTCAGGCGGATGCGCAGGCCGTGCGCCGCGTCGATGTTCTGCTCGGCGGCGAGCCGCCGGATCAGCTTGGTCGCCTCGCGGCCGGGCTCCAGGGCGTTGTAGTCGAGCACCGGCTGGATCATCACGAACTTGCGCGTGTCCGTGGTCTCGCTGCGCCCGCCCGCGAGCAGGGTCTGCCAGGACATGCGGGCGCGCTGGCCGTCAAGCACCTTGCGCAGGGTCTCGTCGATCTGCGTCATCGGCTGGGCGAGGTCTTCGAGCTTGGCGTCGCCGCTCTTCACGCCCTTCACGCCGAGGGTGAGCACGCGCATGACGCCGCGCAGCGACGGGTCGGCGGCCAGCGGCCCGAGGAGGCCCTGCTGCTCGATCAGGCGCTGGGTCGTCTTCTCCAGATCCTCCTGCGACATCAGCAGGAGGCCGTTGCGATCGAAGAACGGTCCGCCGTCGGGGCGGTAGACGGTCTCGATCTCGGAACGGTGCGATTTCAGGGCCTCGGCGAAGCGCGCGGCGGCCTCCTCGGCGATCTCCGGGGTCTCGCCGTCGATGACCGCGGCCACGAGGTTCGTGCGCTGGGGGAACGCCTTCTCGAAGGCGATCTCGTCCTGGCGCCAGGGGACGCTCGGCTCGATCAGCCGCTCGACATCGGTGTTGATGCGGAACAGGTGGGCGGCCGTGCCGGCCCCCGCGACCGTGAGGAGCGCCGCGGCCACCAGTACCAGCCAGCGGCGCCTGACGGAAAACGCGACGAGACGTTCGATCACGTAAAACCCTGCCTGCCTAACGATCCGGCCTGTCCCCGCGTGACGACGGGCCGGGACATTGCGGTCCCGTCCTCCCCGCGACACAGGACGCGGCGTCCTCAGCAGGCGGCGACGCGCCGAATCGATCCTCGTCTTGGCCCGCGGGACGTGACCCTCACGAGCGAGAAACCGGATGGGCGCCGCCGGCCGGCGGCCCCTTCCCGGCGGACACGGAACGCGCGAAGAGCCTCGAAGAGACTCCACGCCGATCATCCGTGTCGTTGGCGCGCTACCTACTTGTCCCGGCGGGGGAATGCAACGCGCCCCGGCAAACCGGCCCGCTCGGGCGACGACGGTGCGATTGCGCACTGCACCCGGATTGCGGGGAAATATCGCTTGGCACAAGCATTCCGGACGATGCCGGTGCGATGACGCCCGCGCGACGGCGCAGGAAGCCGGGAAACGCGGGCCGTCGCGCGAGAAATCGTGAACTCGTTTTCGCCCGTGCGGTTTGCCACGCACGAGGAAAGGTCAAAAATCCGCCGCAGAAGGCGGAAATCAGAAGATCATCCCGTTCCGGATCGCGCGGCCGCGGGCTTCGTCCCAGAAGCCCGCGGCCGGCTGCGACACCGGCACGACACACTCCCGTTAAATCGCGCCCGATCGGCGCCCTCTCGGAACGGTTCCAGCCTAATGCGCTGGAATTCCTGTCCTTCTCACGCTAAGCAGCCCGGCTAAGTCCGGAACCACAGCATCTAAGGAGCCGCGTCTTGGGAATCCCCATACGGTACGTCGCGAAGATCGGCGGCTACATCCTCAAGCAGCACATCACCGGGCGGAAGCGCTACCCGCTCGTCATGATGATGGAGCCGCTGTTCCGCTGCAATCTCGCCTGCGCCGGCTGCGGGAAGATCGACTATCCCGACGAGATCCTGAACAAGCGCCTGCCGGTGGACGAGGCGCTCGAATCCGTGCGGGAGTGCGGCGCACCGGTGGTCGTGATCGCCGGCGGCGAGCCGCTTCTCCACAAGGATCTGCCGCAGATCGTGCAGGGCATCATCGCGCAGAAGAAGTTCGCGATCGTCTGCACCAACGCGCTGCTCCTTGAGAAGAAGATCAAGGAGTACAAGCCGAGCCCCTACTTCACGTGGTCGATCCATCTCGACGGCGACAAGGAGATGCACGACCAGTCGGTCTGCCAGCGCGGCGTCTACGACAAGGCGGTGGCGGCGATCGCGAAGGCCAAGGAGATGGGCTTCCGCGTCACCATCAACTGCACCTTCTTCAACAACTCGTCCGCCGACAAGATCGCTGACTTCTTCGATTCGGTGACCCGCATGGGCATCGACGGCATCACGGTGTCGCCTGGCTACGCCTACGAGCGCGCGCCGGACCAGAAGCACTTCCTCAACCGCAAGGCGACCAAGGACCTGTTCCGCGGCGTGTTCCGGCACGGCAAGGAGAAGGGCCGCGAGAAGTGGACCTTCCAGCAGTCGGGCCTGTTCCTCGACTTCCTGGCGGGCAACCAGTCCTACCACTGCACCCCGTGGGGCAACCCGACCCGCACCGTGTTCGGCTGGCAGAAGCCCTGCTACCTGCTCGGCGAGGGCTACGCGGCGACCTTCAAGGAGCTGATGGAGGAGACCGACTGGGACGCCTACGGCACCGGCAACTACGAGAAGTGCGCCGACTGCATGGTCCATTCGGGCTACGAGGCCTCCTCGGTGGTCGATTCGGTCAAGAAGCCGTGGAAGCCGCTGGTGCACGCGATCCGCGGCATCAAGACGGAAGGCGACATGGCCCCCGAGATCAGCCTCGAGAACCAGCGCCCGGCGGAGTTCGTGTTCTCCCGCAACGTCGCCCAGAAGCTGTCCGAGATCAAAGCCTCGGGCGTCGACACCAAGCAGGAAGCCCGCAAGCGCACCGCCGCCTGAATCCGGCTTCCCCGCTCAAGACAAGGCGACCCGCGCGGCACCGGCCGCGCGGGTCGTTTTGTCTCAAGGCCACGCCTCGCCGTGATGGGCAGTCCCACGGCGCCTATGTGATAAGATTACCACAAACACACTTAAGTTAAGTTCGGTTGCCCCGGACCGGGCGTCTGACATGAAACCGTGGTCGAGCGCCCGCTACCAGCCCGCCCAACAGCCGCAACAGGCTGACGCAGGGGCTGGGCTACAATGTATCGACGGGGTCTGGCCGCGAAGGCCGTGGGATCGTTCGGCTTGCTCATCGGCCTGGGGAGCGCGGCCGGGGCGCAATCCATCGTCGCGACGACGCCGAACCTGCAAACGAGCGACGGGCCGGTCTCGACCACGCTCAACGGCACGACGATCACCAACCAGGGCCTGCAGGGCGTCGGCCGTCTTCCCGCGACGACGCGCGACTTCCTCGGCGACACGCTGGGATCCTTCTCCGCCCTCGCGGTGGATCTCGCCTCCTGGCGCCGCGCCGGCGACACCTATACCGGCACGCTCTACACGCTGCCCGACCGGGGCTACAACAATCCCGACGGTGGCCTCTTTTCCGACTACGCCGGCCGCCTCAGCCGCTTCACCCTGACCTTCACGCCCGAGCCCGGCGCGAACCTGCCGCAATCGACGGCCTCGCAGCGGCAGATCACCCTGACACCGAACGGCGGGATCGTGTTCACCGACGCGCAGGGCCGGCGCTTCAGCGGCCTCGATCCGGGAGCCGGCACCACCACGCAGCTCGGCACGATCCTGCCCTCGGCCACGACCGGCCCGAGCGCCGGCCGGATCAGCCTCGATGCCGAGGGCCTCACCCGCCGCCTCGACGGCTCGTTCTACGTCAGCGACGAGTACGGCCCGAACATCTACTACTTCAACCCGAACGGGCAGCTTCAGGGCGTTCTCGGCGTGCCGGAGGCGCTGCGCCCGCGGACGAACGGCCAACTCAACTTCAACTCGATCAACCCGCCCGATACCGGCCGGCGCAACAACCAGGGCTTCGAGGCGCTCTCGCTCACGCCGGACGGCCGCAGCCTCGTGACGATCCTGCAGAGCGCGACGCTGCAGGATTCCGGCACCAGCCAGCAGACGCGCGCCAACACGCGCATCCTGATCTACGACGTCGCGGCCAACCCGACGCCGACGGCCCCGAGCCGCGAATACGTGCTGCAACTGCCGGTCTACCGCGACAACGGCAACGGACAGGCCGCGAACCGGACGGCGGCCCAGAGCGAGATGATCGCGCTCAACGACACCCAGTTCCTCGTGCTCGCCCGCGATTCCAACGGCCTCGGCACCGGCACAACCACGCCGATCGTCTACAAGAGCGTGCTGCTCGTCGACATCGCGGGGGCGACCAACATCGCCGGCGGCGCCTTCGACAGCACCGCGACGCCGATCTCCCCGAACGGCGCGCTGCGGGCGGACATCCGTCCGGTGCAGGTGAGCGAAGCCGTGAACATGCTGAACCCGACCCAGCTGGGCAGCTTCGGCATGAACCTCAACACCAACCCGGCGACGCAGACGACGCTGTCGGAGAAATGGGAGGCGATGGGCCTCGTCCCGGTCCTGAGCGAGCGGGCGCCGAACGACTACTTCCTCCTCGTCGGCAACGACAACGACTTCCTGACCCGCCAGGGCAGCATCAACGGCCAGAGCTACGATGCCGGCATCAACAACGATTCCGTCCTTCTCGCCTACCGGCTGACCCTGCCAACCTATGTCGATCCGCTCTCGCTCGCCGTGATGAAGCGGACGGCGCCGATCCTGCTGCAGGGGCTCGGCAGCACGACGCTGAGCTACGCCGCCGCCGCGACCGGCGGCGTGCAGGATCATCTCTCCGCCCTCCGCCGGGGCGCCGGCGCCGCGGCGCCCTGGGGCGAGGGCTGGGGCCTCTGGCTCGGCGGCGACGTCGTCTTCGCCGATCAGCCACGCAGCGGCGGCCTCGGCCTCGACCGGACCATCGCCCGCGGCACGGTTGGCCTCGACCTACCGTTCTCCGGTCCCTGGCGCGGCGGCGTCGCGCTCGGCGGGGGCGGCGGCTCGCTGACCCGCCCCGGCGGCTACGGCCAGGATCACAGCGCCTACAGCTTCAGCGCCTATGGCGGCTATTACGGGCCGGATTTCTACGCCCAGGCGATCGCGGGCGGCGCGCCGGAGGTCAACCTCGATCGCCTCCGGCGTCCGGGCGCCTACGGCCTCACGGCGACCGGACGGACGCAGGGCAGCGCACTGGCCCTCGACGGCGAGGTCGGCCTTCCGTTCCAGATCGAGCCGTTCCGGCTGACGCCGTTCGCGGGAATCACGCATCTGGCGGCCCGCGTCGAGGGCTTCACCGAGACGGGTGCCGCCGGCAACAACATCGCCTACCAGGGACTGACCGCGCGACAGACGACCGCGCGCTTCGGCGCCGAGCTCGCCTTCTACGGCTTCGGCCCGCTCATCCCCTCGGTGCGGGTCGCCTACAATCTGGCGATGGGTCCGCAGGGCGGCACCTCCACCGTGCGCCTCGCCAGCGTCGCGAACCCACTCGCCGGTGCCACCCTGACGGTGCCGTTCCTCCGCGACGACTTCGTCACCGCGGGCGCCGGCCTGCAGGGCGCCTTCAGCGAGCAGCTCGGCTGGCGCGTCGATTACCAGGCCGCGATCGGACTGCGTTCGGGGACGGCGCACGGCGTGACGGCGGGCCTGCGCTACCAGTGGTGAGCGCCGCCTGACGGCCGGCCTTTTCCCTGAGCGTTTGCGAGAAACGCTCAGGCCACCCCGAGACCGGGGCCGAGCCGGGCGCGGCAGCGGGCGAGCGCCGCGAAGGCCGCCGAGGAGTCGCGTCCGAGCCGAACCAGGTCGCCGATCCGGGCGCGGCCGCGCACGAGCGCGCCGAGCACGGCCCGGATGTCGGGCTCGCCCTCGGGCGTCAGGGCCGTGGCGGCGAAGGCGGGCAGGGCGCGCTCGGCGGGATCGCAGACGACCCGAAGCGCCGCGAAGGGGAGGGCGTGGCGGGCGGCAAAGGCGGCGGCCACGTGCGATTCCATGTCGACCGCCAGGGCCCCGGTGCGGGCGCGCAGCACCGCCTTGTCGGCGACGGTCATGACCGCGACATCGGAGCCCGCGAGGCCGCCGACGAGAATGCGGCCCGGCGCCCCGCTCAAGGCTTCGGACAGGCGGCGGCTGATCTCGGGATCGGCCGAGAAGCGCCCCTCGGCATCGAGATGCGTGCCGACGACGACGTCACCCGGCCTCAGGGCGGGATCGAGGCCGCCGGCGATCCCGAAGCTGACGACCGCGCGCAGGCCGCGGGCGGGCCGCCCGTCGAGCACCTGCCTCAGCCGCGCGGGATTGCCGCCGGCCTGGATCGTCTCGACACCCGGCCCGGCGGCGATGCGGGCCTCGCGGGCCAGTCCCACGACCGCCAGCACCGTGCCGCCGTCCATCGCCCCGCCCTCGGGATCCGACGCGCGCCGGATCACCGCGTGACGGTGTAGAGCGAGGCGCCCGCGGAGACCGGCGCCGTCACGGTCGAGAACACGCCCAGCACCTTGGCCAGTTCCGCGAACGGTGAACTCGACACGTAGACGAGGTCGCGGTTGCGCATCCGGAAGCTCTGGCTCAGGAACAGCCCCTGCGGGTCGCGCAGGTTGACCCGGTACACCACCGGCACCTGCGGCGAGGCCAGGAGCGGCGAGTTCGGCCGCAGCCGCCGCACCACCGCCGCCGGCTCGTAGCGGAACAGGAACACGCCGGCCGGGTCGGCCTGGGCCTCGCGCAGGCCCGCGGCACGGGCCAGCGCCTGCGACAGCGTCAGCCCGTCGGCCCCGAACGGCACCTCGGTGGTGTTGCCGAGCGCGCCGACCGACAGGAAGGTCTGCGGATCGCGCACCAGCGTCAGGGTATCGTTCGGCCGCACGAAGATGTTCTCGCGCGGGTTGGCGACCACCGTCGTCATCGGCACGGTGACGGTGCGGTTGCCGCGCGACAGCCGCACGAAGGTCTCGGCCACCGGCGTGCGCACGCCGCCGGCCTGGGCGATGACGTCGAGCAGCCGGTCGCCGCGGCCCGACAGAGGCACGCGCATGCCCGTGGCCGCCTCGCCGGTGACGGTGACCGATTGCGAGACCGGCTTGGTGACGGCAACGAGCACCTGCGGCTGGATCGCCTTGCCGGCGAGCTCGGCCTCGATCAGCGCCTGGACGTCCTGGGTGCGGCGGCCGACGACCTTGATGCGGCCGGCGTAGGGCACGGTGATGCCGCCGTCGGGTCCGACCACCTGCTCGGGGATCAGGGCGGATTTGGAGCCGGCGGAGAAGCGGTCGGAGACGAGCGGGCCTGAGAACAGGCCGCCGGCACCGGCTTCCCAGACCTGCACCGCCACGTAGTCGCCGACGCCGATCACCGGCTCGAGGGCGGGCCGGTTGTCGCCGAAGGTGACGAGGAGGCTGTCGAGGGGTCGTGTGCGCAGGGACTCGACGATGGCGGGGGTGACGTCGATGATCTCGTAGCGGGCGAACAGGCCCTCGGCGGTGGCGATGTCGGCGCCGCTCTCGATCGCCGAGGTGGTCGGCCCGGCTGCCGGCAGGATCGAGCACCCCGACACCGCCGCGGCGGTGAGGAGGGCTATGGCTAGAGCGCGCATTCAGGCCGCCTGACGGTTTCTCTCATCGGGTGGGTAGCCGAAAGCGGCCAAGCTGTCCGTGGCGAGGCCGCCACACCGGGCGGGGGAGCACGGAAACCGTCGGCCTTTCCCCGAAGCTCACACCTCTCCCGCGCTATCCGACGGCGATCCGTTTCCCTGCGGGAAACGCAACCCTGGCGTGAGGATGGTCCTGCGGCGGAGATCCCCTAATTGTCCGTGGCCGGCCAAGCCTGCAGGGCGCGGCCCCACGAACGATTCGCGGCGCGCGGCATCGGCCGTCGTCGCTCGTCCCGGAGCCGTCTTGTCGGAACGCGCGTCCTTTCGACGAACCGGCAGCTGCTTCGTCGGAACGCGCACTTAGGAGCCGGATGACCGATCCTCGATCCGCCGCCCCGACCGTCCTCGTCGTGATGGGCGTCTCCGGCTCCGGCAAGAGCACGGTGGCCGCCTTGCTGGCCGAGCGGCTCGGCTGGATCTTCGCCGACGGCGACGACTTCCACACGCCCGACAGCATCGCCCGGATGCGCGACGGGCACCCCCTCGACGACGCGGCGCGGCGGCCGTGGCTCGCCCGCATCCGCGCCTGGATCGACGCGCGGCTCGCGGCCGGGGAGAACGCCGTCGTCGCCTGCTCGGCCCTGAAGCGCGCCTATCGTCAGGCCCTGACCGGCGCTTCCCCCCGGGTCCGCGTCGTCTTCCTGGAGGGGAGCCGGGCGGTCATCCAGGACCGCGTCCGGGCGCGCCACGGCCACTTCATGCCGGCCAGCCTCCTCGACAGCCAGTTCGCCGCCCTCGAACCGCCGGGGCCGGAGGAAGACCCGATCACGGTCGGCATCGAGGAGAGTCCCGACGCCATCGTCGCGGCGGTCGTCGCGCGGCTCGGCATCCCGGCGGACGACATCTGCGGATAGGAAAGCGCATGGACATCGACCTCGTCGTCTCCGACGTCGACGGGACGCTCGTCACCGACGACAAGCGGCTCACCCCGGCCGCGATCGAGGCGGTGCGGCGCCTCGGCGCGGCGGGAATCGGCTTCACCCTGGCCTCCAGCCGTCCGCCGGTCGGCCTGCGCCATCTTGCCGAAGCGCTCGACCTGCGGCTGCCGCTGGGCGCCTTCAACGGCAGCACCGTCTGCACGCCCGATCTCCGGCCGCTGTCGGAGCGGCTGATCCCCGAGGCGGTGGCCCGCGAGGCGGCCGCGCGCCTCGACGCGGCCGGGATCGATCTCTGGGTGTTCGCCGACGGCGCCTGGAACCTGCGCGACGGTCAGGCCCCCTACACCGACCTGGAGCGCCGCACCCTGCGGACCGAGCCGAACGTGGTGCCGGACCTGTCGCCCCTGCTGGCACGCGCGGCCAAGATCGTCGGGGTGAGCCGCGACCATGCCGGGCTCGCCCGCGTGGAGGAAGCGCTCGCGGCGGAGCTCGGCGGGCGGGCCGCCGTGCATTGCTCGCAGCCCTACTACCTCGACGTGACGCCGCCCGGTATCGACAAGGGCAGCTTCGTCGCCGATCTCGGCCGGCAGCTCGGCCTCCCGCGGCAGCGAATCGCCACGCTGGGCGACGCGGCCAACGACATCGCCCTGTTCCGGGAGAGCGGCCTGTCGATCGCCATGGGCAACGCCGCCCCCGCCGTGCGGCAGGCGGCCTCGAGGGTGACCCTCGGCAACGACGAGGACGGATTCGCCCACGCCATCAACCAATTCGTGTTCGGCGACACCTGACCGACGCGCGCGCGGCCGGGGAGGGGCCGCTGTGCCTTCTCTGCGACAGGGTCGGCCTCGCGGACTTCGCCGTCCTCAGGGATTCGCCCTGCCTCCACGTTCCCGCCTCAATTGGCCCCGACCCAGGTGAGACAAACTGAGCCGTAACGCGTGATCCTCGCGAGGCTCCCGCGGCCGCCGGTCCCCGTCAGGGGCGGGCTGCCGACCAGCGGGACGCCGAAGCGGGGCACCGAAAAACGACCGGGTCTCCCATGCGCCTTCTCCTCGCCGCCCTGCTTGCCGCCGCCCCGGCGTCGGCCTTCGCCCAGGTGGCGGCGCGGGACAACATCGATGCCCTGATCGCCGAGCAGGCACGGGCCAACAAGGTGCCAGAGGCGTTCGTCCATCGGGTGGTCAAGCGGGAGAGCAACTACAACGCCCGCGCCAAGGGCGGCTCGGCGCTCGGCCTGATGCAGATCAAGCACGCCACCGCGCGCGGCCTCGGCTATACCGGCGACGCGGCCGGGCTGTTCGACCCCGAGACCAACCTGAAATACGGCATCGCCTATCTCGCCGGCGCCTACCGGGCCGCCAAGGGCGATCTGGAACAGGCCTACCGCTACTACAACCGCGGCTACTACTACGCCGCCAAGCGCCTCGGCATCGACGCCACACCGCCCGATGCCGACACCGCGACGACCGTCGCCTCGGCCGCCACTTCCGCGACCACCCGCTCCGCCAACGGCTTCGACGGCCTGTTCGCCCTGCGCGGCAGCACCCCGGCCGGGGGTGCCCCGCAGGCGCTGGCCTACGCCGCGCCGGGTCCGGGCCCGACCGATGCCGTCGAGGTGCCGCTGCCGCCGCGCCGCCCCACCGCGCTCTCCGGCGCCGCCGAACCGGTGCAGGTGGCGAGCCTCGCCCAGCCCGCGGCGCAGGCACCCGTCCCGGCCCAGGCCCAGGCTCCGGCACAAGTCCCTCCGCAGGCCGCGACCGCGCAGCAGGCGCCGGCAACCGTCGCCGACGCCGTCGAGGTGCCGCTGCCGCCGCGCCGCCCGACCGAGACCGTGCTCGCGGCGATCGCCCGTCCGCCCGTCGCCGTGGCGCGCAAGCCCGCCGAACCCGCCCCGATCCTGGAGGCCTCGGCCGCCCACGGCACGCCCTGAGCAGATCCTGCGCACGCCCCGAAGGTGCCCTGCGTCGGCCGCCTGTCCATAGCGGGAGCGGCACTCTAGCCAGTCGCCGTTCCTGCGGTTATACAGCCGGCCTCGAATCTCCGTTACTCAACGCGGTGCCATCGGCGATCCCCCGATAAGGGGATGCCTCGGGCGCCCTTTTTGCCTGAGGTACACTCCCATGGCCGTTCCGAAGCGAAAGACCTCCCCCTCCCGCCGCGGCATGCGCCGCTCCGCCGACGCCCTCAAGGCCCCGACCTATGTCGAGGACAAGGATTCGGGCGAGCTGCGCCGCCCGCACCACATCGACCTGAAGACCGGCATGTATCGCGGCCGTCAGGTGCTGAAGGTGAAGTCCGCCGAGGCGTGATCGGTCCACGGCCGCCGGCAAAGTCCGGCGGTCACAGGTCCGACGGTCAGGCCCGTTTCCCGAAGGCCGCGGCCCGTGCGTAGAGCGCGGCCGCGGCCTTCGTGCGTTCCGGGCGGGTCGGGCGCAGGGCGGGATCGGCGCTGACGATCAGCTGGGTCAGGAAGTCCGCCATCGGGCGGCCTCCCCGGATCCGACGGGGGCCGGCGTCGACGGAGGGGCCGGCAACGAGGGCGCGCGACGACGCCTCGGGGCCCGCAGCATGGCCCTGACCGGCACGATCCGTCTCG
>NZ_BPRD01000173.1 GCF_022179745.1 Methylorubrum podarium | reverse complement strand
GGCGGCAGGCCCGCCATCATCACGACGCCGGTGGCGAGTCGCGAGATTAGGAACCGCTCATGGCGGAAGCGCACGCCCGGCTCGCCCTGAACGGAGGCGTGGACCAGCCCGGCGAGGCGGGCATCGAAGAGGGAGGCAAGGGTACCGTCTTTACGCAACACCACCACGCACAGCGCAGGTCTTGACCCTCAGAAACGGGTGACCCGCGCCCCTCGACTGCTCGTTACGAACTTCGAGGGAACCGTCGCAGAGCCGGTTTAAGCGAGGATGAAAAGGGTCGCTCACTTGCCGCCGACCGCGGCGCCGACCGACCTCGTCCGGCCCGCCGATCCCCGTTCTTCACAGTGCCCGTGTCGGGTCGGGGCGCTGCCCCGCAGAGGGTAAACCGGGCGCCGAGAGGGCGGGCCTCGGGGTAAAAAGGCTTCGTTCACCACGTCGGCGTTTTGGGCCGGCGCACTTCACCCGGCGGTGCCGAGACGATGGCAGGATCGGACCATCGACCCCCGCCGGCCGCGCCGGCGACGCCGTGCCCGTGGAACCGGATCGATGTCGTTTCTCCTGCGCGCCGCCCTCGTGATCGGCGCCCTCACCTACTTCGCGCTCCAGCGACAGGAGGGGCCATCGTCGATCCCGCCCCGGGCCGCCACCGCGGGGGTCGCGACGGGCGACGCGATGGATCGCCTGACCACCGGCGGCATCGGCGCGCTGGTGAACGCCGTCAACGCCCTGCCGCCGGAGACCCGCGAGCAGGTGACGCGGGCGGGGGCGGATGCCATCGCCCGGCAGCTCGCGGGGACGGTGACAGGGCAGGTCGCGCCGCGCCCCTCCGCCGACACGCTCTCGGCCAGCGACCGCCAGCCGTCGTGGCGGGGACCCGCACCGCATTGATCTCGGTTCTGGCGTGATGCGGCGGCGCTCCTATAACGGACGGGTGCCGCCGGCCGGGAGGAGCGACGATGTTCGGCTTCGGAAACGAGTACGAGGGCTTGGCCTTCTGGCTGCCGCTGGTCTGGGCCGGCCTGCTGGCGCTGGCGGTGGCGATGTACGTCGTCATCGACGGCTTCGACCTCGGGGTCGGCATCCTCTTCACCGCCGCGCGGCCCGGCAACTGGCGCGACCGGATGATGCTCTCGGTGGCGCCGATCTGGGACGGCAACGAGACCTGGCTCGTGCTCGGCGGCGGCGGGCTGTTCGCGGTGTTCTCGGTCGCCTACGCGATCCTGCTGCCGGCGCTCTACCTGCCGATCATCCTGATGCTGATCGCCCTGATCTTCCGCGGCGTCGCCTTCGAGTTCCGCTTCAAGGCCGAGCGCTCGCAGGTGGTGTGGGACAACGCGTTCCACTACGGCTCGCTGATCGCCACCTTCGCGCAGGGCATGGTGCTCGGCGCCTTCGTCCAGGGCTTCCAGACCCAGGGCCGGGCGTTTTCCGGCGGGACGTTCGACTGGCTCACGCCCTTCAGCGTCATGACCGGCATCGGCCTCGTCTGCGGCTACGGCCTGCTCGGCGCGACGTGGTGCGTGATGAAGACCTCGGGCGAACTGGAGATCTGGTCGCGGATCAAGGCCCGCCAGTTCCTGATCGGCACCGTCGTCTCGATGGCGATCGTCAGTGCCTGGGTGCCGTTCCTCGGGCTCCACATCCAGTGGCGCTGGTTCTCCTGGCCGAACCTGCTGTTCGTGGCGCCCGTGCCGCTGCTCACCGCCTTCGTCTGCTGGCGGATCCTGAAGGCCCTCGACGACGGGCGCACGGTCGCGCCCTTCCTGCTCTCGATCGCCCTGTTCCTGCTGGGCTTCCTCGGGCTGGCGATCAGCCTGTTCCCCTACATCGTGCCGCCGAAGCTCACGATCTGGCAGGCCGCCAACGCGACCTCGGCGCTGCAATTCGCCCTCGTCGGCTACTCGGTCGTGATGCCGCTGACGCTCGCCTACACGGCCTACGCCTACTGGGTCTTCCGCGGGAAGATCGAGGAGAACCCGAACGCGGCGAGCTACCATTGACGGCTCGCCGCCTCCTCTGGTTCGCCGCCCTCTACGGCTTGAGCCTCGTCGCCTTCACGGCGCTGGTCTACTTCATCCGCGCCATCGCGCGGTGAGGCGGGCCGCGTCTCACAGGCAGAGGGGAAGGGCCGCGCGCAGCCAGAGCCCCACGCCCTCGCGGGCCCAGAGGAGCGCGCCGGCCAGCGTCAGCGCGCCGAGAAGAGCGAGGACGACGAGTTCCTCCCGCGCGCTCATGCCGGCCTCGCCTGCGCGTCCCGGCGCATCAGGGGCACGTCGCGGATCGGCAGGTTGAGGAGGCCGGCGAGGAGTGCGATGCCGATCGAGATGCTCCAGGCCAGGTCGTAGGAACCGGTGCGGGTGAAAATGTAGCCGGCACCCCAGGCGCCGAGGAAGGCGCCGACCTGGTGGCTCATGAAGACGATGCCGAACAGGGTCGAGAGGTAGCGCACGCCGAAGATCTGCCCGACGAGACCGCTCGTCAACGGGACGGTGCCGAGCCAGAGGAAGCCGATGGCGCAGGCGAACAGCGTCGCGGTGAGCGGGGTGAAGGGAGCCAGGAGGAACAACGCCATCACCGCGGCGCGGGCGAAATAGATCCACGACAGCACGTACTTCTTGCGCAGCCGGTCCGCGGCGACGCCGAAGGCGTAGGAGCCGAGGATGTTGAACAGGCCGATCAGCGCCAGCGCGCGGGCGCCGATCCCCGGATCGAGGCCGGCATCGGTGAGGAAGGCCGGCAGGTGGGTCGAGACGAAGGCGATGTGGAAGCCGCAGACGAAGAAGCCGGCATTGAGAAGCCAGTAGCCGCGATGGCCCGCCGCCTGTCGCAGGGCGGCGCCGAAGCCGATCTCGCCGGCCCCGGACACCGCCCGCGCCGCGCCCGCGGCAGGATCCCGGACGAGGCCGACGGCGAGCGGGACCATCAGCGCGGCGAGCCCCGCGGCGGCAGCCAAGGCCCCGCGCCAGCCGAGTCCCTCCACCGCGATCTGCGTCGCCGGAACAAGCAGGAACTGCCCGACCGAGCCGCCGGCCGTGACGATGCCCGCGGCCGCGCCCCGCCGCCCCGGCGGCATCAGGGGCACGACCGCGCCGAGCACGACGACGAAGGTGACGCCGGTCATGGCGAGGCCGACGAGGACCCCGAGCGTGACGGTGAGGCCGAAAGCCGAGGACACGAGGGCCGCCGAGGCGAGGCCGACGGCGTAGAGGAGACCGCCGGCGGCGGCGACGCGCCCGGGACCGTGCCGGTCCGCCATCGCGCCGACGAAGGGCTGGGCGAGCCCGAAGATCAGGTTCTGCACCGCCATGGCGAGGCCGAAGCTCTCCCGCCCGACGCCGAGATCGAGCTCGACCGGCCGCATGAACAGGCCGAACCCCTGGCGGATGCCCATGGCGATGGTGACGATCACGGCGCCGCAGGCGAGCGCGATCCAGGGGGACGGTCGGCGAAGATGGAGGGGGAGGGTCAAGGTCATGCGTCCGGAAAAGCCGGCCGGGATCATAGTCCGTCCCCCCGGCGCCGCAGAACCGGCCCGCACCGCATACCGGATCACGCGGCGGAAACGAGCCTTGAGCGTGTCGCCGAGGTCACCCGTCCGCCCCGTTCGCCCTCCGCCACCGTCGCGCGCGTAGCCTTGCCGCCTCCGGCTCCGCTAAGGTCGACCCGATGATGCGTGGATACCGGCGGGCGGCGAACGGTTCGGGATGACGGCGCAGGGACCGGACAGGCCGGGCGAGGACGGAACCGAGACTCGCGCGGCGGCGCGCGAAGCGGCGCGGGCGGCTGCCCTGCTCGCGCGCCAGCTCGGCCGGCTGGCCGGCAGCGCGGGGCGCAGCGCATGGCGCAGCGGCACCGCCGCGGCCAGGGGCGCAGCGAAGGGGACGGCGCCGGTCCTCGCCAGGACCGCGGACCGCTTCCGCTCCACCGGACATCGCGCCCCGACGGCCCCCGCCGCCGCGGATCCGTCGCCGGGCATCCGGCCGGACGCAGAAGATCGTGCCGCCGACCGGCCCGTCGGCCGCGCGCCGCGCCGCCGCCGGCCCTGGCTCATCGGAGCGGCCGTCCTCCTCGGCCTGCCGCTGGTGATCCTGGCCGGATACGTCTTCGCCGCCTTCGCCACCCTGCCGCCGCTCGGCGGCGTGGCGCCGGAGGCCGCCCAGCGCGCCCTCGTGGTCGAGGCCGAGGACGGCCGGTCCTTCGCCACCCGCGGCGCGTTCCAGGGCGAGAAGCTCACCGAGAAGACGCTGCCGCCCCGGCTCGCCCAGGCCATCGTCGCGATCGAGGACCGGCGCTTCTACAGCCACTGGGGCATCGACCTGCGCGGCATGGCCCGCGCGCTGTGGCGCAACGCCACCGGCGGCGGCGTGCGCGAGGGCGGCTCGACCATCACCCAGCAATATGCCCGGCTCACCTCGCTGACTCAGGAGAAGACGCTCCGGCGCAAGATCCAGGAAGCCTTCCTGGCCCTGCGCCTGGAGAGCACGCTGTCGAAGCCCGAGATCCTCGTCGGCTACCTCAACACCGCCTATTTCGGCGCCGGCGCCTACGGGGCGGACGCGGCGGCGCGGCGCTATTTCGGCCACGGGGCCGAGAAGCTGACCCTGCCGGAGGCGGCGATGCTGGCGGGCCTCGTGCGCGCGCCCTCGCAGCTCGCGCCGACCCGCAATTTCGGCGGTGCCAAGGAGCGCGCCGACCTCGTGCTCCAGGCGATGGTCGAGACCGGCGCGATCAGCCAGGCCGAGGCCGACAAGGCGCGCGCGGAGAAGCTGGCCCTGCACACGCCGCCCGAGACGCCGCCCGGCACCAACTACTTCCTCGACGCGGTCCAGGGCGAGGTGAAGCGGCTGACACAGGAGCCCGGCGACGTCACCGTCCGCTCGACCCTCAACCTCGATCTCCAGAGCCTCGCCGAGGGCGTGCTCGCCCGCCGCCTCGACGGCGATGGGGGCAAGAAGAAGGTCGGCCAGGGCGCGCTGGTGGCGATGGCGCCCGACGGGGCCATCCTCGCCATGGTGGGCGGGCGCGACTACGAGGACAGCCAGTTCAATCGGGCGATCCAGGCCAAACGGCAGGCCGGCTCGCTGTTCAAGCTGTTCGTCTACCTCGCGGCCTACGGGAAGGGGTACTTCCCCGACAGCGTGCTCGTCGACCGCCCGACCCAGATCGGCGAGTGGGAGCCGCAGAACTCCAACAACCGCTTCCGCGGCGCGCTGCCGCTGCGCTCGGCCTTCGCGCTCTCGGTCAACACTATCGCCGCGCAGCTCGGCGAGGAGGTCGGCCCGCCCGCGATCATCGCCGAGGCCCGCCGTCTCGGCGTGCAGTCGGACCTGCCGAACGTGCCGAGCCTCGCCCTCGGTACCGCCGACGTGACGCTTCTCGAGATGACCCGCGCCTATGCCGGCGTGCTCGGCTCCGGCGTGCCGGTGGAGCCCTATCTCGTCCGCACGGTCCGCGGAAACACGCCGCAGCCGCTCTACCAGCGCCCGGTGCCGAAGCCCGGCGCGCCGATGGACGCGCAGGTGCAGTCGATGATGCTCGACTCGCTCCAGGCGGTGGTGGAATCCGGCACCGGCAAGGCCGCCCGGGTCAACGGCCTCGCGGTCGGCGGCAAGACCGGCACCAGCCAGGATTACCGCGACGCGTGGTTCGTCGGGCTGACGCCGGACATGATCGTCGGCGTCTGGGTCGGCAACGACGACAACGCCCCGATGAACAAGGTGACGGGCGGCGACATCCCGGCCCGCGTCTTCCACGACTTCGTGGAGCGGGCGCAGAAGGTGCTGAAGGGCCGCAAGCGCCCCGCCCCCTCCGCGGCCCGGGCCGAGCCGACCCCGGCCAGCGCCGTGGCCCCCGCGCCCACGCCGGCCGCAGGCGAGGTGCGCGGCGTGCCCGATGTGGTCGATACCGGCACGCTGACGATCCGCGGCCGCAGGGTGCACCTGCTCGGCGTCGTCGGCGAGGGCGGCGCGCTCGCCCGCCAGCTCGCGCGCTACCTGCGCCGCCGCGAGGTGATCTGCTCCGGCGACCCGTCCTCCGCCCGTTGCCGCCTCGACGGCGACGACCTCGCCGCCCTCATCGTCACGGCCGGCGGCGCACGGGCGAGCGAGGACGCGCCGCCCGATCTGGTCGAGGCCGAGGATCAGGCCCGCGCCGAGCGCGCGGGGTTGTGGCAGCGGGAGCGGTGAGACGCGACCCGGCTGACCGCTTCGGTTTTTTCTCCGTCATTGCGAGGCTCAGCGAAAGCAATCCAGGGGCGCAACATCTCCAAAAAGGTCGCGCCCTGGATCACTTCGGCTTCACCTCGCGATGACGGAGTCCGGCAAAGCGCGGGGCGATCAATCGCAAACGGAATGAGAGGCACCGTGCGACCTCGACGCAGCCCGAGCCTGATCAGGGCGTGCGGCAGGCCATCGCCGCGGTCGCCTCGACCACGCTGAGCGCCCGGCGTCGAACCTCCAGGGAGACACGCGGGCTGTCGGCGACGACCGAGGCCTCGCGCTTCAGCGCCGCGTCGCAGGCGCAGGACTTGTAGCCGCTGGTGTCGTAGCAGCTATCGTGGCGCATGCAGGCCGCGTCGAGCTCGTCGGTCGGAGGTGCCCCGTCGGCGCGCTGACCCTTGCCGCAGTAATTGCCGTGGAACAGCTCTTGACCGGCGACGACCTTGTCGAGATCGCCGCTCGGCGGCGTCGGTGCCTCGGCCTGTCCGCCCGGATTGAGGTCGTTGGCCGGGCCTCCCGCCCGGGAGCCCGACCCGCGCAACGTCTTCGGGATGCCGGAGCTTCCGCCGGGCTCGTTCAGGGCTTCCGCGGCACGGGTGTTCGGATCCGAGAGGTCCGGCAGCGGCGGGGGCGGCCCTGGGCGAGGCTCCTCCACCTCCACCATCGCGGCGGGCGGTTCTTCCGTCACGACTTGCGCTGAAAGATCGTACGGGCGGGCCAAAAGTATCAGCCCGAGCACCACGAGAAGGTAGGGTTTCATCGTGTCCCCTGAAATGCGGACCGATCAACTTTGAGCCCGGCAATTCCGTTCCCAGAATCCACGCCTCCCGGGCACGGAATGGAACCCTCCTCGAAGAAGAGGCCGTCGTTGACGGCAGGATCGCGAGTGAAATCGCCGGCGGTTCTGCACGACGACGCGCCCGTGCAACGGTTGGAGACCCAGCGACGTTCTCGCCTTCGGCCCAGAGCAGCTGGGTTATTCAAGGAGCAGACCATGCTGGTACGTTTTGGGCTGAGCGTCGTGCTGACCGCGTTGGCCGGGAGTGCTGCGTTGGCCGCTCCGATGACGGACGAGGACAGGGCGGTCCTGCAACAGCAATGTGCCGGTGACTTCACGACCTTCTGCGCCGGCTTGCCGCCCGAGGATGGGCCCGAGACCCAGGCCTGCTTCCAGAAGAACATGTCCCAGCTGTCCCCCGGCTGCCGGAGCGCCATCCAAGCCTACAAGAAGAAGGGCTGACGATCCGCGGCCGGATGCGGCCGGTAACGCAGGCGACGCCACGATGGACGGCAGCGGTACGCCTCTGCCGTCCGGTTTTCATATTTTCAAACTGCTTTTGACCAATACTTAACGACAACAATAAGTTATAATTACAACATAACGCAGTCATGTTTACATATTTGTCGCTGACGAATCTCCTTCACTTCATATTATTTTGGATTGATACAGAAATCGTCATATTTCGTTCGTTTAGTCACTTCGGTTCCGCCATCCGTCGTCATTGCGTGGCGTAGCGAAAGCAATCCTGGACGCGACATCTCCAAGAAGGTCGCGCTCTGGATCGCTTCGCCTCCGCCTCGCGATGACGGGAGTGGGCAGCGCCCAAGGTGATCAGCCGGAAACCGTCTGATTTCTCTCGTTCAGACCGTTCAGGCTATCGCGGATCGCGCGAGGGTGACGAAGACGGGCGCGCGCCCTGGGGGAGCATCGTTGGGCAAGGCAGCATATCCGAAGGGCCGGGAAGCGCTGCTGCTTCTCGGTTTGACACCCATCCTCATCCTCGGCGCCGTCGCGGCATACTATCTGACGCGGCCCACGACCTTGACCATCGCCGTCGCCCCGAACGGGGGGACCGAGCCGGCCTTGTTGCGGGCCTACGCCGACGAACTCGCCCGCAGACGGTCCGGTATCCGCCTGAAGGTGATTCCGTTCGACGGCGTGCGCGAGAGTGCGGAGGCGCTCAAGGCCGGAAAAGCCGATCTCGCGGTGGTCCGCCCCGATGTCTTGATGCCGGGCAACGGCTTGACCCTCGTCGTCCTCAGGGAACTCGCCATCTTCGTTTCGGCGCCGAGCGCGGCCGGCATCACCGGCTTCGCGAATGTCGCGGGCAAGCGGCTCGGCATGCTGGCCGGCCGAACGGCCGACAGGATGCTCGTCGGCAACCTCGCGGCCCATCACGGCCTGGCGCTTTCGGCCGATGCCGAGACCGGCGTCGTCCCTCCGAATGCCGTCTCCCTCGTGCCGGTGGAGGAAGCCGAGATCGGAGCGGCCCTCCGGAACGGGCGCATCGACGCGATGATGCTGGTCACCACGCCGACATCGCCGGCCGCGCGGCGCGTCGTCAGCCTCGTGCAGGAGGCGAGTGAGGACGATGCCGCGACGATCGTCGGACTGGCCGACGCGGGCGCGGTCCTAGCTCGCTGGCCGCGCCTGCAAGCCGTCACGATACCGGCCGCCCTGTTCGGCGGAAATCCGCGCCTGCCCGCCGAGGATGTCGCGACCGTCGGCTCGTCCTATCGCCTGATGGCACGCGCCGACCTGTCGCGCAGCGTCGCCGCCGAGGTGACGCAGCACCTGTTCGAGATGCGCGCGGCCCTGGCGGATGAGGTCACCGCCGCGGAGAGCATCACGCACCCGGTCTACGAGGACACCGCGGACGCCACCAGCGCCCGCCTCCCCATCCATCCCGGTGCGCTCGATTACTACGAACGCGAGCAGGAGACGTTCATCGAGCGCTACGAGAGCTGGATCTACCTCGTCGCGATCCTGGCCGGCGGCGTCGGCTCGACGCTCGCCTGGCTGCGGCAGCGCCTCGGACGCATCCGCCGGGAGCGGATCGAGGTGGCGACCTCCCGCCTGCTGGAACTTCGTTCCGAGGCCCGACGCGAGACGGACAGGGGGCGCCTGGAGGCCATGGCCGCCGAGATCGACGATCTCGCGGCCAGCATCGCACGCCATGCCCTGAATCGGCCGACGGAGCCGCGGACCCTGGGCGCGGCGAACGTCGCCATCGAGGCGGCCCGTTCGACGGTCCGGCGCGGCCTCGTTCGCAAGGATCTGCCGAAGAATCCGCAGGACGCGACGTGAGTTCTACCGGAACGGCGGCTCGTCGAAGCTCCGGAGCTTCCTCGAATGCAGCCCCGCCCGGTCCGAGCGCAGGGCGTCGAGGGTGGCGAGGCCGATCTGGAGGTGCTCCGCCACCGCCCGCTCGTAGAAGGCGTTGGCCGCGCCCGGCAGCTTGATCTCGCCGTGCAGCGGCTTGTCGGACACGCAGAGCAGGGTTCCATAAGGCACCCGCAGGCGAAAGCCCTGGGCGGCGATGGTGCCGCTCTCCATGTCCACCGCGATCGCCCGCGAGAGGTTGATGCGCCGCCGCTCCTGGGTGAAGCGAAGCTCCCAGTTGCGGTCGTCGTAGGTCACGACCGTGCCCGTGCGCAGGCGGCGCTTCAGGGCGTCGGCCCGCTCGCCGGTGACGGCGGCCGCCGCCGATTGCAGGGCGATCTGCACCTCGGCCAATGCCGGCACGGGGATCTCGGGCGGCACGAGGTCGTCGAGGATGCGGTCGCGGCGCAGGTAGCCGTGGGCGAGCACGTAGTCGCCGATGGTCTGCGACTGGCGCAGGCCCCCGCAATGGCCGACCATCAGCCAGCAATGCGGGCGCAGGACCGCGAGATGGTCGGTGATGGTCTTGGCGTTGGAGGGGCCGACGCCGATGTTGACCAGCGTCGTGCCCTGAGGCGCCCCGTCCGGCCCCCGCCCGACGAGGTGGTAGGCCGGCATCTGGTACTTGTGCCAGGGCGAGGCGGCGATCAGCGCCGCCGGGTCGGCCGAGGCCGCCTCGGCGCGCTCGACCACGATCCCGCCGGGCAGCACCAGCCGCTCCCCCTCCCCGGCCGCCAGCCGCTCGAGCCCGTGGCGGACGAAGCCGTCGACGTAGCGGTGGTAGTTGGTGAGCAGGATCCAGGGCTGGATCTCGCGCCAGTCCGAGCCGGTATAGTGGACGAGCCGGCGCAGCGAGTAGTCGGTGCGCACGCCGTCGAACAGGGCGAGCGGGCGCGGATCGCCGGGATTTTCGAGCCACAGCCCGTCGGCCACCTCGTCGCCGACGACGGAGAGGAGCGGCACCGGGAACAGGGTGGCGAGGTCGCTGGCGCTGACGCCGCTGCCGCCGAGATCGGTGCCGGGCTCGACGATGTAGGGATAGGGAATTTCTTGCGCCGAGAGGCCGACCTCGATGCCGGCGCCGTAATCGCGCACCAGCGGCCGCAACTGCTCCAACAGGTAGGCGCAGAAATAGCCGGGCTGCGTCACCGTCGTCGCGTAGAGCCCCGGCGCCTGGAACTTGGCGGTGGCCCGGTTGAGCCGCGGCAAAGGCCCCGTCGGCTGGTAGGTCAGGCGCAGCTCGGGATAGCGGAACTGAAGCCGCTCGGTCGCGTCCGGCGGGATCCGGTGTTCCAGGTAGCGGTTCAGCGCCGCCTGGAGCGCCTGGGTCGCGCCCGCATGCAGCGTTTCGAGCCGATCCACGGCCGTCTCCGCGTCGGGGACGGCCTCCATCGGCCGCAACTCGTCGATGACCATGTGCCCTCCCCGCTCGCCCCACGGTGTCTACACCGGCGCGGGCGGCGAGACGAGCGAGCGGCGTGCCAAGGGACATGCCAAGGGACATGCCAAGGGACATGCCAAGGGGCCCGCAGGGACGCTGTCCACTGGCCTTGCGGCGGCGGCGCGCCGGGGTGACAAGGCGTCGTCGGACAGCGGGGCGAGCGAGGGCGGATGAACGAGGATGTCGAGCGGCGCCCCGGCGAGGAGGCGATCCCGCTGCCGGCCGAATACGATGCGGGCCTCTATTTCATCGGCCGGGTGCGCACGCCCTGGAAGACGCGGTCCGAGTGCCCGAAGAACGGCACGCAGACGGACGCGGTCTGCACCCTCGAGGTCGAGGCGCCGTATCGGCCGGCGCTCCAGAACCTGGAGGGCGCCACCCACCTGATCGTGCTCTACTGGATGGATCGGGCGGCGCGCGACCTCGTGCGCCAGCAGCCGCGCCACGCGACGGGGAGCCGCGGCACCTTCTCGCTCCGCTCGCCGGCGCGGCCGAACCCCATCGCCCTGGCCGTGGTCGAGCGGCTCGCCATCGCCGACGGCACCGTCCGCGTGCGCGGACTCGATTGCCTCGACGGCACGCCGCTCCTCGACATCAAGCCCTACTACGCCTCGACCGACAGCCGGCCGGAGGCAAGGGTCGATCGCGCCGGCACGGAAACAGGGGCGGCGTCGTGATCGGGCAGGACCGGGACGCCTACCGCTCCGCCGGCTCCGCACCGGATCCCGGCTTCGCCGTCAGCCGGGCGAGGGCGCGCAGGTAGACCGGTTTGACGTGGGCCTTGTAGGTCCGCCGGGCCCAGCCGCGCCCCCGCCGGAACAGCGTCTCGGCCAGAGCCGTCAGCCGGCCGCGCACGGAGCCGCCGGGGGAGACGTCGATCAGGAGGTCGGCGATCTCGCGCCGCTCCGGCCACAGCTGGGCAAGCGCCGCCGAACTGTCCCGGTTGCACGAATCGAAGCTCTCGACGGCCCCGTCCGCGAAGACCGTCTCGGTCGTCGCCTCCATCAGCAGCGAGCCGGGCCCCCATTTCGCGTAAGTCTCGTCATAGGCCATCTTCCAGCCGAAGGCCGTGCGGCCGGATCGCAGCCAGATGTTCATCGCGATCGCCCGGCCATCGAGGCGCAGGGCCTCGATCCCGGCGCAGCCGTCCCGCGCCAGCCCGGTGATCATCGTCTGGGCGAAGGCACGGAGCGGCGGCGCGTTGCGGATCGCCCGCCCGCGCCGGCTTGTCCGGCCCTTCCAGCCGGCGGCCTCCAGATCGAGGAATTCCTGGAAGGCCGCGCTGACCTCCTCCGGCCTGCGGTAGCTGACCTGACGCAGTTCGCCGCGCTCCGCGAGCCGCTTGCGCTGCCGCCGCAATTCGGCGCGCCGCTTCGATGACACCGCGCCGGCCGAGGCGGGGTCACCCGCGCCCGGCGCGGTGCGGAGAGCGCGCTGCCGGCGCTCGATCGCGACGATCCTCGCGCCCCGCCGACCGGCCGCATCGAGGAGGGCGGGGAAGCCCGGCCCGTCCGTCGCGATCTGGTTGGCGCAGATCAGCTTCGGCAGGCCGGCATTTCGGGCGATCGCCTCCAGCATCGCCGACAGGGCCTCGACCGCGTGGTCGCGGTCGAGCACGGGCGAGCCGAGGAACGTCAGCGAATTGCACGGCGCTTCCAGGGTCCGGATCGGCAGGCGCGAGGACGGGCGGGCACCGACGAGGAGCCACACGCCGACCAGGCCGGCCCCTCCCCCGGCGCGATGGGACCAGGCGAGGAGCACGTGCAGCGGCGTCTCGGTCACCGTGTACATCGCGCCGGCGACGGCGGGCTCCATGAACACGTTCGGCTCGGCGCACCGCTCGACCAGGCGACGCCATTCCGCGGCGAGCGAGCGGAAGCGCGGCGCCGTGGCGAACTCGACGGAGACGTTCGGCCGGGATGGTGCCGGATCGTCCGCGATCGGGGCGGAGGGAGCCTCGGCCGGGTGCAGGCTCTTGAAGTCGCCGCTCGAATCCATGGACGGCCTCTCCTCGGCGACGCCGTCGCCGCTCCGTGTCGCTCCGTCCGAGAACGACGACAAAGCCGCGCTCGAAGCACGCGTTCTTGAGGGGTACATCCGGATGCGCCGACCGGCGGCCGCGCCGTCACAGGAGCTGCCCACCGGCCAGCCGATAGCGGCCTATCGCGCTCTGGAACGCGGCCCAGGCGGAGATGGCCGGATCGCGGATGATGTAGCGGAGATAGGCCCGCTCGGCCCGGTTCAGGCGCCAGGGCGTGAGCAGGTTTCCGCACAGGCGGCGCGGCGAGCGGATCTTGAGCGTCTCGGGATCCGCCGGACCGCCCTCCCCGTCGCGCAGACGGCAGCCGAGGGTGACGAAGTTCAGCCCCGCCAGCATCGCCACCTCCATGTGGTACCAGAAGCGCGGGTTGCACTCGATGAAGGCGATCCGGCCGTCGGGACTCCGCCGGATGTCGAACCCGATCACCCCCCGATAGCGGAAGTGCTCGATCAGGCGGCGGGCGTGGTCATCGATCTCGGGAGCCCGGATCTCCTCCAGCTTGGTGAGCGTTCGGCGGTAGGCGAACGACGCCACGATCCGTCCGGTATCGCACAGGTAGAAGCTGCTCAGCTCCTCGCCGGGGATGTATTCCTGGCAGATGATCGGCGAGTAGTTGAGATGCTCAGGGAGCTCCTCGACGGAATCGATCTTCCGCACGCCGTAGCCGCCCGACATCGCCGCCGGCTTCAGGATCAGAGGGTAGCCGAGGCGGTGGAGGTCGCGGCGCAGGTCCGCCATCGTCTCGAAACGCCGCGTCGCGGGGACGGGAAGATCGAGTTCGGCGCAGACGCCGGCAAAGCGCCACTTGTCGTCGAGCGCGTCGAACGTGTCCTGCGCCGGCACCGGATAGAACGGCGCCCCGATCTGATCGCCGTGGACGGACAGAAGACGCGTCGTCCGGCTGCAACTCGGCAGCACCAGATCGATGTCGTGGTTGGAACAAAGCCGCTGAATATCGTTGAGATCGGAGGGCTGGAGGTTGGAGAAATCACCTTTGAACGGAATAAATCGCTCACAAAACCTTGAGCGCTTCAGCAGATGCGCGTCATCCTCACCGAGAACATAGACTTCGTCGAAGCATTCGCTCGTGCATCGCAAAACTCGATACTGGATGCGCGGGCCACTGGCCAAGACAAGCGCGCGCTTCATGATAAAGCCTCACGTCCGATCATCTCTGAGCAGGCAGAGAACGGACTCATCATTGCGTTCTATGGTCGTCGGTTTCTGACCATCTATGTTTGCGTGAAAATTAACGTCAACAACCCTGAGGCAGCAGGGCCGAAAATTGTAACAGTTCTATACTGATGCGCGCGCGGGATAAATCGAGTTAGAACGCAATCTCCGCTTCCCGGACCCGTCGAAAGCGGAGGCCGATCCGGCGGCGGCGTCCCTTTATCGCCGCGACAGCTTCTCCAGGGTCAGCGGGTCGGGTTCGCCGGCGAAGAACGTCGCGAGCGCGCGGGTGAAGTCGGCCGCCTCCGGATCGGCCTGCGCGAACAGCGTCATGGAGGAGCGGAACTTCACGTCGTCGGGCGCGCCGAACAGGGCATGGGCCGAGCGGTCCGCCCAGGCGTTCGCCGCCCGCGTGCAGGTCCGCAGCCTGTCGCCGAGCAGCGGGTGGGCGAGATAGGCTTGCGCCTCGGCCAGCGAGGCGATCGCGTAGCGACGGGCCATCGCGCTCGAACCGAGCCCGGCGATCTGAGGGAAGACGAACCACATCCAGTGGCTCCGCTTGCGCCCGCCCCGCAGTTCCGCGAGCGCGCCCTCGTAGACGCCGTCCTGTGCCTCCACGAAGCGGTTCAGGTCGAAGGCGTCGTCCATCGTCGGCCCCATCCTCGGAACGCGGGCGATCGCCTCGCGAGGCAGGACAAACCGGCGGCGACGGGCGGCGTTCCTCAGGCGTGGGCCGCCAGCGCCTCGAAGACGAGGGCGTGGCGCGCGGCCAGCGCGTCGACGTCGCTGCCGTAGCCGCCGCCGACCACCGCGCAGAGCGGGACGTTCCGGGCCCGCGCGAGGCCGACCACGTAGCGGTCGCGGGCGCGCAGGCCGTCGTCGCTGAGGCAGAGGCGGCCGAGCCGGTCGTCGCGGTGGGGATCGACGCCGGCATTGTAGAAGATCAGGTCCGGCGCGAAGTTCTGGACGAGGCCGGGCAGGCGCGCCTCCAGCACGGCGAGGTAGTCCGCGTCGCCCAGCCCGTCGGGCAGGCCGATATCGAGGTCGCCCGGCACCTTGTCGTGCGGATAGTTGCGCTCGCAGTGGATCGAGAGCGTGAACAGGTCCGGCTCGCGGCCGAGGCAGTCGGCGGTGCCGTCGCCCTGGTGCACGTCGAGGTCGATGACGAGCGCCCGGGTGATCGCCCCCTCGCGCCTCAGGGCGAGGGCGGCCACCGCGACATCGTTGAACACGCAGAATCCCGCCCCGCCGGCGCGCCGCGCGTGGTGGCTGCCGCCGGCCGTGCTGCCGGCAAGCCCGTGGTCGAGGGCGAGACGCGCGGCGCGCAGGGTCCCCCCGGCCGAGGCGCGGGCGCGGGCGGCGACGCCCTCCGTTACGGGCAGACCGATCGCCCGCTCGGTCGCCCGCGGCACCTGCTGGGTGAGCACCACCCCGACGTAGTCCCGATCGTGCGCGCCCGACAGCAGGTCCGCGTCGGCGGGCTCGGGCGTGACGAAGCCGTTCGGCGCGAGACCGCGGGCGCGCAGGATCTCGGCGAGGCGGCCGTATTTGCGCATCGGAAAGCGGTGGCCCTCCGGCAACGCGGCCTCGTAGGCCGGGTGGAACACGATGGGGATCACGGGATCGGCTCGGGACGCGGCTTCGAGTGTCACACGCCTGATAAGACGGCGCTGCTAGGGGCGTGATGGGGCGCGCCGTCGCGCCCGGTGACACGATCGACGGGAGACGCCGCGCATGATCGCCCTGCCGGAGAGCGGCGCGTCCGCCGCCCTCGCGCTCTGCGCGGTTCTCGTCGCCGTCAATCTCGCGAGCCTTGCGGTGGCGGCCCTGCGCATCGGGCGCAAGGGCAAGCCGTCCGCCTTCCCACCGGGCGCCCCCGTCTCGGTGGTGCGGCCCCTGCGCGGCCTGGAGGCGTTCAGCGAGGAGACCCTGCTGGCGAGCTTCCGGCTCGACTATCCCGCCTACGAGCTGATCTTCTGCGTGGCGGATGCGGGCGATCCGATCCTGCCGCTGCTGGAGCGGATGCGGTCGGCGCACCCGCAGATCCCCTCGCGGCTGATCCTCGGCGACGAGCGCATCGGCGGCAATCCGAAGCTCAACAACTGCGTGCGCGGGTGGGACGCCGCCCGCCACGACTGGGTGATCCTCGCCGATTCCAACGTCCTGATGCCGCCCGACTACATCCAGCAGATGCAGGCGGCGTGGCGGACCGACAGCGGCCTCGTCTGCTCGACGCCGATCGGGTCGCGCCCGGCGAACTTCTTCGCCGAGGTGGAGTGCGCCTTCCTCAACACCCTGCAGGCCCGCTGGCAATATGCCGGCGAGGCGCTCGGCCTTGGCTTCGCGCAGGGCAAGAGCATGCTCTGGAACAAGCCGTTTCTCGAAGCGCAGGGCGGCATCCGCGCCCTGAACGCCGAGATCGCCGAGGACGCCGCCGCGACCAAGCTCGTGCGCGCGGCGGGCAAGCGGGTCCACCTCGTCGCCGCGCCGTTCCGGCAGCCGCTGGGGCACCGCGACCTGGCGGAGGTCTGGTCGCGGCAGGTGCGCTGGGCGCGGCTGCGGCGGGTCACCTTCCCGCTCTTCTTCGCCCCCGAGATCGGCATCGGCGCCCTGCTGCCGCTGGTGCTGACGGGCCTCGTCGCGGGCACCGCCGAGGCCGCGCTCTGGCTCGTCGGGGCCGGGGCGCTCTGGTACGGCGCGGAGATGGCGCTCGCCGTCCGCGCCGGCTGGCACCGCTCGCCGCGGATGCTCGCCGCCTTCCTCGTCCGCGACGCCCTGCTGCCGGCGATCTGGGCGTGTGCCTGGGCCCGAACCGCCATCGTCTGGCGCGGCAATGCCATGGACATCCGCACCCGCGACGCCGCCCCGCTGGAGACGGGACCGAGCGCCGCCTGACCGCGACGGCGCTCATCCTGTCGAGACCGGCCGGGCGTTACTCCTGACGTAAGCTGGTCTCCGCGCGGCCGAAGGGACGCGGTCGAACGGCCGGAGGCGGGCATCGCTCCAGCGCGATCATGCCGGGCGGCATCCGCGCGCGACGCGAGCCCCCATGGCGGAGCACGGTCACCCGCTGCGACCGTGACTTCGACCGCATCCACGGTACCGCTTCGACAGAAATACCGCTTATTTGTAATACAAATTCGCTGTCCGAAGCGTTAATTGATCAACTTCTGAGCGCACTTATCGCACAGCATTATTTGAAACCCAACATAAGCTATCAAATAATTGCAATTCCGGCTGAGAAAGTCGAACCTCCAGCCCAATCCTCGGCGGAAAGAAGCCTGTTGCCAACGAAATCAACGACTCGCGTTGGGCGGCGGATCTGTTAAAAATGCTTTAAGCACCGCGAAATCGCTGTGTCGCCAGGGAGATCACACAGCGATGGCTTGGATGCCGTTCCGAAACGTGCTGCCGACGTCATCCGCCCAGCGCGACCGGGATGCGGAGCAGCGGCCGGCGCATCCGGAGCCGCTCCCCTCGCCGCGCCTGCCGAAGGCCGCCGTGCCCGACCTGATGGAGGGCGCGCGGCGTTCTCGCCCCGCGCCGGAGCCGGCTGCGTCCACGCTCGATGCCATCGGTCAGCGGGACGAGGTCGTCCGGCAGCGCATCGATGCGATGGTCGACCGTCTGGAGGACCTTCGCAGCCTCCAGGACGATTTCACGCTGATCCTGCAGCCGCTGGCGAGCATCAGCAGCGAGCTGTCCAAAGCCAGCGTGCGCATCGCCGAGCTTGAGAGCACGCTGTCCCAGGAAGTCAGCGCCAATGGCGGCCTGCGCGACGAG
>NZ_BPRD01000172.1 GCF_022179745.1 Methylorubrum podarium | reverse complement strand
AGGCCGTGGTCGCCCGCGCCGGCTCGTTCCTGCGCGACGGCGACCGGGTGCGGCCCGTGCTTCCCGCCGGACCCCAAGCCGCGGCCGGAACCCGCTGAGGATCACACACGATGCGCCTCAACGTCTCGGCCTGGGCGATCCGCAAGCCGATCCCCTCGCTCGTGCTGTTCCTCGTGCTGATGGTGCTCGGGCTCGTCAGCTTCCGCAGCCTGCCGATCACCCGCTTTCCCAACATCGACATCCCGATCGTCTCGGTGACGATCACGCAGTCCGGCGCCGCCCCGTCCGAATTGCAGACCCAGGTCACGAAATGGGTCGAGGATTCGGTGTCCGGGGTGAAGGGGGTCAAGCACGTCCTCTCGACCATCTCGGAAGGGTCCTCGATCACCACGATCGAGTTCCGCCTGGAGGTGAACCAGGACCGCGCCGTCAACGACGTGAAGGACGCGATCTCGAAGATCCGCATCAACCTGCCGCGCACCATCGACGAGCCGATCATCAGCCGCGTCGAGATCGCCGGCCTGCCGATCATGATCTACGGCGCCTCGGCGCCGGCGATGACGCCCGAAGACCTGTCGTGGTTCGTCGACGACGTGGTCGCTCGCCAGCTCCAGGGGGTGAAGGGGGTCGGCGGCGTCGAGCGGCTGGGCGGCGTCGCTCGCGAGATCCGCGTGACCCTCAAGCCCGACCGGCTGCTCGCCCTCGGCATCACCGCGGCGGACGTGAACCGGCAGCTGCGCCTCACCTCCGCCGACATGGCGGGCGGGCGCGGCGAGCTCGCGGGCGGCGAGCAGTCGATCCGGACGCTGGGCGCCTCGTCGAGCCTGGAGACGCTGGGGGCGACCTCCATCGTCGTGCCGGGCGGGCGCAAGGTGCGTCTCGACGAGTTGGCGAGCCTGATGGATTCGGCCGAGGAGCCGCGCACCTTCGCCCGCTTCAACGGCGAGCCGGTGGTGGGCTTCGCCATCTCCCGCGCGATGGGGGCGAGCGACGCCGAGGTCGCGGTCGCCGTGGCCAAGCGCATCGAGACGCTGCACGCCGAGAATCCGAGCGTGCGCTTCGACCTGATCGACACCAGCGTCGTCAACACCATCGGCAACTACCACTCGGCGATGATGGGCCTCATGGAGGGCGCCGCGCTCGCCGTGATCGTGGTGTTCCTGTTCCTGCGGGACTGGCGCGCCACCCTGATCGCCGCGGTGGCGCTGCCGCTCTCGGTGCTGCCGACCTTCTGGGTGATGAGCGCGCTCGGCTTCTCATTGAATGCTGTCAGCCTGCTCGCCATCACCCTGGTGACCGGCATCCTCGTCGACGACGCCATCGTCGAGATCGAGAACATCGTCCGCCACATGCGCATGGGCAAATCCGCCTACCGCGCGGCGCTCGAAGCCGCCGACGAGATCGGGCTCGCGGTCATCGCCATCACCGCGACCATCATCGCGATCTTCGCCCCCGTCTCCTTCATGCCCGGCATCGCCGGCCAGTACTTCAAGCAGTTCGGGCTCACCATCGCGGCCGCGGTGTTCGTGTCGCTGCTGGTCGCCCGCCTGATCACGCCGCTGCTCGCCGCCTACTTCCTGCGCGACCACGGTCCCGACCACGCGCGCGAGGGGCCGGTGATGCGGGCCTATACCCGCCTCGTCGCCTGGTCGGTGCGCCACAAAGTCCTGACGCTGATCCTCGGGCTCGCCTGCTTTGCCGGCTCGATCGCCTCGACCCGGCTCCTGCCCGCGGGCTTCATCCCGGCGGAGGACGCCGCGCGCACGATGTTCGTGGTCGAACTGCCCCCCGGCGCCCGCCTCGACGACACCCAGCGGGTGTCGGACGGGATCGTCGAGACCCTGCGGACGATGCCCGAGGTCAGAAGCGTCTTCGTCGATGGCGGGCGCCAGCTTCCGGGCAAGAAGGAGGTGCGGCTGGCGAGCCTCACCGTGAACCTCGTGCCGAAGAACGCGCGGGCGCTGACCCAGAAGCAGGTCGATCTCAAGATCTCGAACGCCCTGCGGCAGGTGCCCGACATCCGCTTCTGGTCGCTGCAGGAGGGCGGGCAGCGGGAATTCGCGCTGATCGTGTCGGGGCCCGACAAGGCGGTGGTGGCCGACGTCGCCGCCCGGCTCCAGCGCGAGGCGGCCGGCGTGCCCCACCTCGTCAACGTGATCTCGACCGCGCCGCTCGATCGCACCGAGCTGCGCATCACCCCCAAAGCCGGCGTCGCCGCCGATCTCGGCGTCTCGACCGACGTCATCGCCGAGACGGTGCGCGTCGGCACCATCGGCGACATCGCGGCCAACCTCGCCAAGTTCAACGCCAAGGATCGCCAGATCCCGATCCGGGTGATGCTGCCGGAGCGCCTGCGCGGGCAATTGCCCGAGATCGCCAGCCTCAAGGTGCCGGTGAAGGCCGGCGCGGCGGTGCCGCTCGCCACCGTGGCCGACCTGACGCTCGGGCGCGGCCCCACCGCCATCGACCGCTACGACCGCACCGTGCGCGTCGCCGTGGAGGGCGACCTCCAGGGCTCCGACGCGCTCGGCTCGATCATCGAGCAGGTGATGGCGCTCCCCGCCGCGACGAACCTGCCCGAGGGCGTCACCATCCGCCAGACCGGCGACGCCGAGATCATGGGCGAGGTGTTCGAGGGCTTCGCCCTCGCCATGGGCGCCGGGCTGATGATGGTGTTCGGCGTCCTCGTGCTGCTGTTCGGCAACTTCCTGCAGCCGCTCACCATCCTGTTCTCGCTGCCGCTCTCCATCGGCGGGGCGATCCTCGGGCTCCTCGTCTTCCACATGCCGATCTCGATGCCCGTCGTCATCGGCATCCTGATGCTGATGGGCGTGGTGACCAAGAACGCGATCATGCTGGTCGATTTCGCCATCGAGGAGATGGCCCGCGGCGTCGATCGCGTCACGGCGATCGTCGATGCCGGGCGCAAGCGGGCGCGGCCGATCGTGATGACCACCATCGCCATGGCCGCCGGCATGGTGCCTTCCGCCATGGCCCTCGGTATCGGCGGCGAGTTCCGCGCGCCGATGGCGGTGGCGGTGATTGGCGGGCTGATCGTCTCGACGGGGCTCTCGCTCGTCTTCGTGCCGGCGATCTTCCTGCTGGTCGACGACCTGTCGCGGCTGTTCGTGCGCCTGTTCGGCCGCTTCGTCGGCGATCCGGACGAGCCGGACGAGGGCGAGGACGAGGCCTATCGTCCGGGCGTGCCCGCCAACGCCGCCGGTTTCGACCGGCATCCGACCGCTGCCGAGTGACCCGGTCCCCGCCCGAACCGGGCCGGAACCGGCTCTCCCCGCCCTATCGAACGGACCGGGTGGGCTGAGGGAGGGAGGATCCGGCCCGGCGCGGAGGACGAGAGCCGAAACCTTAGGAGAATCCCTCGCGAATTCAATGATCTAGAGTATCGTCCCGGGCTCCGTCCTCGGACCGGGGCGCACGGCGTCTTTCGGAGAGGCTACAGCCGCGCCGGCCGCGAGGCTCTGCATTGCGCGAATACGCCAGGGTTGCATCATCGGGGCCACGCGAAGCTTTTCGCAACACTTTTGATGTATCCGGGCAGGATACCGCTTCGCGTCCACCACGGGCCTTGCGGCCGATGGATGATCGATGCGGGAAGCTCGGGACCGACAGGGACGTCAAGACGCCCATGAGCGACGCCGGGACGGGCGCTCCGAGGATGTCGTCGTCCTCGTCTCGGACCGCCGCGAGCGGGCGGAGCGTCTGGCCCGCGGCATCGCCCTCGTCCTGCCCTGCCGCGTGATCGAGCCCGGCGCAGGCTTGCCGGCCGGCCGGCTCATCGCCTTCGTCGTCGATCTCGCCACCGACCTGGCCGCCGACCGAGGCGCCGACCGGGGGCATGCCTGGGTCACTTGGCTCACCGCGAAGATCCGCGAGAGCGGGCTGCCCTGCCTCTATCTCGCCCGCGGCAACGCGGCCCAGGACGCCGCGGCCGTGACCCTGCTCGGCACGCCGACGGTGGTCGACCCGCGCCAATCCGCCGGCATCGTCCCGACGCTCCAACGCCTCGTCGCGGAGGGGAAGGCGAGAATGGCGCGGGGCGGTCCCGCAACCGGCAGCGCACCCCCCGAGATGCGGGTGGAGCGGGCGACCGCCCTCGTCACGCATCTGTTCGACAACGCCGCCGCCGGACGTCCGCCCAGCCCGGCGGAAGCCGAGGAGGGCACGCAGATCGTGCTCGACACGGTGTCCGAGATCGGCATCCGCCCCTGGCTCGACCTCGTCTGGCGCCACGACATCCAGGTCTACCAGCACTCCTTGAGCGTGGCGGGCTTCGCCGCGGCCTTCGCCGCCGAACTCGGCTTCTCCCGGGGCGACCGGCAGCGTCTGGCCAAGGCCGCGCTCCTGCACGACGTCGGCAAGGCCCTGATCCCCCACGCCATCCTCAACAAGCCGGGCGCCCTCACGGCCGAAGAGATGGCGGTGATGCGCACCCACGCCGCCCTCGGCGCCGACCTCCTGGCCAAGGAGGCCGCCTTCGGTCCCGACATCCTCGACGTGGTGCGCTACCATCACGAGCGCCTCGACGGGTCCGGCTATCCGGAAGGCCTGACGGGGCCGCGGATCGGCGATCTCGTGCGGCTCGTGGCGATCTGCGACGTGCATTCGGCCCTGACCGAGCGCCGGGTCTACCGGCCGCCGCTTCCCGCCGCCGAGGCCGCCGCGATCATGGAGGCCCAGGCCGGCCAGCTCGATCCCGACCTGCTCCGGGTCTACCGCCCGATCATCGCCCGTGCCGGCACCGCCGCGGGCGGCCCGTCCGTGCTCGACTGATCCCGGGATCCCGAAGGGATCATCCCTTCGGCGGGGTGCCGGGGCAGAGCCCCGGCATCGTTCCAGGGCTCTGCCCTGGATCCGCGAAAGGGCTCGCCCTTTCGAAACCCGATCAGGCAACGGATTGTCGTACAGCAACCCCCTCGGCCAGCAGGCACAGGATCTCGAAGGCGATGCCGGCGCCCGCCAGCGCCGTGATGCCGGCGGGATCGAGGGAGGGGGCGACCTCCACCACGTCCGCGCCGACGAGATCGAGGCCGCGCAGGGCACGCAGCAGGTGCAAGACCTCCCGCGTGGTGAAGCCGCCGACCTCCGGCGTACCGGTGCCGGGGGCGAAGGCGGGGTCGAGGGCGTCGATGTCGAAGCTGAGATAGGTCGGGCCCTCGCCGGTCACCGCGCGGGCCTCGGCGGCCACCTCCGGCAGGCCGCGGGCGCAGACCTCCTCCATGGCGATGATGCGCATGCCCTGCGCCAGCGCCCAGTCGTGCTCGTCGGCCGCGTCCATGCTGCCGCGCAGGCCGATCTGGATGCAGCGGCGCGGATCGAGCACCCCGGCCTCGACCGCGCGCCGGAACGGCGTGCCGTGGGTCAGCCGCGACCCGTCATACTGCGCGTCATCGGTGTCGCTGTGGGCGTCGATATGGATCAGGCCGAGCGGGCGGGCCGCGCCGAGCGCCCGCAGCACCGGATAGGTGACGAAGTGGTCGCCGCCGACCGTGAGCGGCACGATCCCGGCCTCGGCGAGTGGCCGGTAGAACGCCTCGATGCGCCGGGCCGTCTCGGCGGCGTCCACCGGGTTGACCGGCACGTCGCCGAGATCGGCGCAGGCCGCCAGGGCGTAGGGCGCCACGCCGGTGACGGGGTTGAGCGCCCGCGTCCCGGTGGAGGCCTCGCGCACCGCCCGCGGCCCGAGCCGCGCGCCGGGCCGGTTGGTCGTGGCGCCGTCGAAGGGGATGCCGATCAGGCCGATCTCGACCCGGTCGGCGCCTTCGCCCGCCGCCTCGGCCGGATCGAGCACCGGTAGCCGCATGAAGCTCGCGATCCCCGAGAAGCGCGGCGTCACCATCCCCGAGGCCGGCCGGAACCGCTCCAGGCGTTGCGCCCGCGTCTCCGTCCCCTCATCCGCCATGACGATCCTCCATCATGATCCGCCCCCGGGCGGCGTCCGTCGCGATCCGCATCAAGCCGTCCGGAGCCTTCGCCCGCAAGCCTCTCCCCGCCGACACCGCCGGATCTGGGCGCCGGAGGACCGGCCCGGCGCAGACTACGCAGATGCAACCGGGAGAGTGGATACATTCGCTTTCGATGACGTTGGGGATCCGGGCCCGTGATACGGCCAAGCCTTCTCGAGGGCGGATCGGCGTCGGAGGCGGCGGCTCGGGAGCGGCCGGCCCGATGAGCGCAGAGAGCAAGCGCACGGGGCGAGCGGACAAGGGATGACGGTTCATGGCAGCTCAGGTCGCGGTCATCGACCGTTCGGAGGCCGCGGATTGGGACGAGGCGCTCTGGCAGCAGCCTGAAGCCAACATCTACGCGGCGCGAAGCTGGGGCACTTACAAGAGCCGGCTCGGCTGGACCGTCCGGCGGGTCGCCCTGTGCGACAACGGCGAGGATCTCGCCTACATCCAGTATCAGGAGCGCCGGTCGGGTCCCTTGCGCCGGATCCTCGTCCAGGGCGGGCCGGTCCTCACCCTGCGCGGGCAGTCGCGGGCGGAGGCGGTGCTCGCCGCCTTCCTCGACCATCTCGCCCTGCGCCCGGTGGACGTGCTCGCGGTCAAGAGCTACCGGCCGCAGGACCCGGAGGGAGTCACCGCCCTGCTCGCGCACGCCTTCGTGCCCGTCATCGGGGGCAAGGATCACACGATCGAGCTCGACCTGACGCCGGGCACCGACGCGATCCTGGCCGCCGCCGACCGGCGCTGGCGGCGGGAGGTCAAGAAGGCGGAGGGCCAGCCCGGTCTCGCGGCGGTCTTCCTGACGGACCGGGACGAGCGCCTGCGGGCCTACGACACCTTCGTGCGGATGTACGCCGCCCTGCAGCAGCGCAAGGGCTTCTCCGGCGACCTCGACACGGCCGCCTATCGCGACCTCGCCGCGTCCGACCCGCACCTGCTCTTCCTCGAGATCCGCGAGGGCGGGGAGCCGATCCTGGTGCGCATCGTCCACACCGCGCGGGAGCGCTGGACCGATTTCTTCACGGCCTCCAACGAGCGCGCCCGGGCGACCGGCGCGGCCAGCTTCGCCGTGTGGCGGATCATCGAGCGCGCCCGGCAGGAGGGCGCCCGCCGCTTCGATTTCGGCGGCGTCGACCCGGCCGGCAACCGCGGCGTCTTCGACTTCAAGCGGGCCCTGAGCCGCAACGTGATCCAGGGCGGCCCGACCTGGATCTACGCGCGCAACGCCCTCGTCCGCCGCGCCGCCGCGACCGCCCTGTTCCTGCGCCAGATCTGACCGCGGGCGTCGAGGGGCCGGGGGCACCGCCCCCTCGACGCCGCGGGTTCAGCCGCGCTGCTTCGCGCGCAGGCTGCCGGCGTCGCCCGACGTGTTCGTCATCGGCCCGGCCGGGCCGCTCGAATTGGCCTCCTCCTCGCCCGTGCGCCCTCCGCTTCGGCGGGCGCCGACATGGTCGTGGTACTGCTCGGTCTGGACGTGGCGGCTGTCGAGGCCGCGCTCGTCGGAGTGCCGGGACTTGTCGCGGTTGCTCAGCACCTCGTTCTCGCCGAGGATGCCCTCGGGCAGCTCGGTCATGGCGCCGGTGCCGTCGCCCTTGCCCTGCGCACCGGGACCCATGCTGTGCCGGTCGGCCTTGGCCATGATGTCGCTCCTGTCGCTGTGAGTGGCGTGGAGGAGGGATCTGGGCACGGGGTCGAAGAGAGCAAGCTGAGCAGGGGAAAACTTAAAAGTCTTTCGCCGAGGAACATTCTCGTTCCCCGGGTGATCGGCGCGTTCTTGTCTTGCCTTTCTTGCGGCCGAGGCGTGAGGCTCAGCGCGACGTCGCCGCCAGCAACTCCGCGAAGCGCGCCACCAGCCGCCGCCCGACCTCCTCCTTGCCGAGCTTCGGCCAGGTTTCGATATCTTTTCCGACGCCGCCCTCGCGCGCCACGAGGTGCACCGTGTTCTCGGTGCCGCCCATCACCCCGCCCTCCGCCGAGACGTCGTTGGCCACGATCAGGTCGCAGCCTTTTCGCGCGATCTTTCTCCGGGCGTTGCCGATCACGTCGTCGGTCTCGGCGGCGAAGCCGACGACCAGCGGCGGGCGTCCCTCGCTGCGGCCGGCGATGGTGGCGAGGATGTCCGGGTTCTCGACCAGCTGCAGCGGGGCGGGGAGGCTGCCGTCCTTCTTGATCTTGCCCGCCCGCGTCTCGGCCGGGCGCCAGTCGCCGACCGCGGCGGCGAAGATCGCGAGGTCGGCCGGCAGGGCCGCCTCGACCGCGGCGAGCATCTCGCGGGCGCTCTCGACCCGCACCACGGTGACGCCCGCCGGATCGGGAATCGCCACCGGCCCCGAGACCAGGGTGACCCGCGCGCCGGCTTGCGCCGCGGCGGCGGCGATCGCGTGGCCCTGCCGCCCCGAGGAGCGGTTGGCGAGGTAGCGCACGGGATCGATCGCCTCGTGGGTCGGCCCCGAGGTGACGAGCACGTGCCGCCCGGCCAGCGGTTTTTTGACCGTCTCGCGTCCCGTCAGGAAGCCGAGGCCGGGGCCCACGGCGCGCTGCGCCAGCAGGGTTTCGAGGGCGTCGGCGATCGCCTGCGGCTCGGCCAAGCGTCCGGGGCCGAACTCGGCCTCGGCCATGGCGCCCTCGTCGGGGCCGACCACGGCGACGCCGTCGGCCTTCAGGGTGGCGAGGTTGCGCTGCGTCGCCGGATGCAGCCACATCCGCACGTTCATCGCCGGGGCGATCAGGATCGGCAGGGTGGTGGCGAGCAGCACCGTCGAGGCGAGGTCCGGCGCGTGGCCGGTCGCCATCCGCGCCATCAGGTTGGCGGTGGCCGGCGCCACCACGATCGCGTCGGCGTCCCGCGCGAGCCGGATGTGGCCGATCTCGGCCTCGCTCTCCCGGTCGAACAGGTCGGTATGCGTCCGCTCCCCCGCGAGCGCGGCGGCCGCCAGGGGCGTCACGAATTCCTGGGCCGCGTCGGTGAGCAGCGGGCGCACCTGCGCCCCGCGCTCGCGCAGGCGCCGGATCAGGTCGAGCGCCTTGTAGGCGGCGATCCCGCCGCCGACGATCAGCAGGACGCGGCGGCCGGCGAGGGATTTTGCGGACGGAGACGACATGGGCGCAGAACGGGGAATCGCGAGGCGCGCGTCAAGGGTGAGAAGCGAGGTTCCTCGGGCAAGCGGCCGTGGCTCAGATAAGGCGCGTACGTTGAACCATCGCAGAGGTTGCGGAATCTTATGGCCGTGACCCCATCAACAAAATTTGCCTTCGATACAGGACGGTTGGGCGAGTACAAATATCGACTTGAAGTTGATGTGGTGCCACTATCCGGGGGCGAATCAGGATGGGGAGGGTTGGCGTGAGCGTTGAGGAGAAGCTGCGTACACTTGCCGAACGCATCAAATCACATTCCAGCGCAATGGCCACCGAGGAAGCAGTAAAGACATCAATCGTGTTGCCATTCCTTGCGGCGCTCGATTACGACGTTTTCAATCCCAATGAGGTTGTTCCCGAATTTACAGCCGACGCTGTCGGAAAGAAGGGCGAGAAAGTTGACTATGCGATCAAGTTCGATGGCGACATCCGAATATTGATAGAGTGTAAGCCAATCACGACAAAGTTAGAAAAAGTTCATCTGGCTCAGCTTTATCGTTATTTTTCCGTCACGTCCGCCAAGTTTGCGATATTAACAAACGGTCGAACGTTTCATTTTCATACGGATTTAGAGGCGCCCAATAAGCTCGATGATCGTCCGTTCTTGACCTTCGAGATGTCAGATATCCATGCGCAAACTGTTGCTGAACTGACGAAATTTGCGCGGAGCAGCTTCAATGAAGATGCCATCCTCCAATCTGCGCACAGGCTTAAATATACATCCCTTATCAAGAAAGAAATCATGGGCCTGCTGGAGTCACCCTCCGAAGAGTTTGTTCGGATGGTCGTCGCGCCAGTCCAATCCGGTCGCTTCACAGCGCAAGTGAGAGAACAGCTTACTCCGCTGGTCAAAGCCGCCTTTCGCGAAATTATTCGGGACTCTGTTCAAGCCCGTCTGTCAAATGCGCTTGCCGATACGGCTGCCCTTGATATCGCCGAAACGCAGCCAGCTGTGGAAGATGCCGAAATCGTTACAACCGATGAAGAGCGCGAGGGCTTCATGATCGTTCGCGCCATCGTGAGAGAGGTCATAAAAGCTGACCGCGTCATCATGCGCGATCAGAGAAGTTATTGCGGAATTCTAATTGACAACAACAATCGCAAGCCTCTCGCTCGGCTGCACTTCAATCGTTCCATCAAGTATGTCGGACTTTTCGATGGTGATAAAGAAGAGCGGGTCCGCATCGACAGTTTGGATCACATTTACGACCTGACGGAACGACTTCGTGCAACGGCTCGGTTCTACGCCGAAGGCGGAACACGCAAGGCTGAAGTGGTGAGTTCCGAAACTGCCTCTGTTGCTTGATGCACGGACTCCCACACTTTCGATTGATGGCTTCGGTGTCTCCTCCGTCATTGCGAGGCGAAGCCGAAGCAATCCAGCGCTCGACATCTCTGGATAGGTCGCGCCCTGGATCGCTTCGCTAACGCTCGCGATGACGGAGTCTGTCAGAATACACAGTGATTAACGGGGGACCATATCACAGGCCGTGCTTGGCCCAGATGGCGCGCACGTCCTCGTCGGTCGCGAAATCGCCGCGCGCCGCGGCCGCCTCCGACTCGTCCAACTCCGCCTCCTCCTCCGGGGTGAAGCGGTAGACGGCCTGCTCCTCGCTCGCGTAGCTCAGCACCATGCGTGCGATCGCGTCCTGCACCTCGGGCGGCAGCTTGCGGGCGGCGGTGATCGCCTTGTCGAGAAGGTCGGTCATGGGAGGGGAGTGTAGGGGAAATCCGGCGGTTGAGAAGATCCTCACCGGAACGCCAGCACCAGCGCCCCCACCGCGATCCCCCACAGGGCCAGGGTGGTCAGGATCGCGTGGCGCCGCTCCAGCTTGACCAGCCGCTCGATCGCCTTGGTGTCGCGCGAGCCCTCCTCGTCGAGGCGGATCATGATGCGGCGGATGCGCTGGGCGATGTCGGGGATGTCGGAGACGACCTCGGACAGGGTCAGCGCCGCGCGGCCCGCGCCCTCCAGCCGGCCGACGGGGCCGAGATGGCGGGTGATCCACGCGCGCACCACCGGCTCGGCGCCGGTCCACATGTCGAGCTGCGGATCGAGCGAGCGGGCGACGCCCTCCACCACCACCATGGTCTTCTGCAGCATCACCAGTTCGGTGCGGGTGCTCATGTCGAACAGGGCGGTCACGTCGAACAGGAGGGTCAGCACCTTGGCCATGGAGATCTCGTCGGCCCGGCGCTGGTGGATCGGCTCGCCGATCGCCCGGATCGCCTGCGCGAAGTCGTCCACCGAGTGGTGGCGCGGCACGTAGCCGGCCTCGAAATGCACCTGCGCCACCCGGCGGTAGTCGCGGGTGATGAAGCCGAGAAGGATCTCGGCGAGGAAGCGCCGCTCGGCATGGCCCAGCCGGCCCATGATGCCGAAATCGACCGCCACCAGCCGTCCCTGCGGATCGACGAACAGGTTTCCGGGATGCATGTCCGCGTGGAAGAAGCCATCGCGGATCGCCTGGCGCAGGAAGGACTGGATCACCACCCGGCCGAGCGCCCTGGGGTCGTGGCCCGCCGCGACGATGCCGGCGCGGTCGTTGAGGCGCACGCCGTCGATCCACTCGGAGGTCAGCACGTCGCGGGCGGTGAGCGCCCATTCCGGCCGCGGCGTGCGAAAGTCCTCGTCGCCCTTGGTGTTCTGGGCGAGTTCCGACATCGCCGCCGCTTCGAGCCGGAAATCCATCTCCATGGTGACGGAGCGGGCCAGGATCTCGACGACCTCGCGCGGGCGCAGGCGCTCGGCATCCGGCAGCAGCGCGTTGACGATGCGCGCCATGAACCGCATCGCCTGCAGGTCCTTGGCGAAGCGCTCGCGCACGCCGGGCCGCATCACCTTCACGGCCAGCGTGCGCTGGGTGCCGTCGGCGTCGAGCACCGTCGCCTTGTGGACCTGGGCGATCGAGGCCGCCGCCACCGGCTCGCTGAAGGCGGTGAACAGGACCGAGACCGGCTTGCCGAGTTCCGCCTCGACGACCCGCATCGCCACGCCCTGGGGGAAGGGCGGCACCCGGTCCTGGAGCCGCTCGAGGTCGCGGGCGGCGGCCATGCCGACGATGTCGGGGCGGGTCGCCAGGAACTGGCCGAACTTGACGTAGGAGGGGCCGAGCCGGGTCAGCGCCCGCTCCAGCGGGCTGGCACCCGGCGCCGCGGCGATGCCGCGCCGCTCCAGGAGGCGGCCGACTTTCAGCGCGAGCCGCAGGTGCGGCGGCAATTGCGCCGCGTCGATCAGGGCGAGCCCGCCCTCGCGGGCGAGCACGAAGCCGACATGGGCGCCGCGGGCGAGGTGGAAGACCGCGCCGAGCATTATCGCCACCTCTGCGGCAGTCGCTCGAAGAGCGAGGGCACCGGCGGCGTCTGAGGCTGAGAAAAAATCAAGAAATTTTCCAGCCGGAATGGATCGCGACGATGCCGCCCGAGAGTCGGCGGTGGCTGACATGCGCAAAGCCCGCCGCCTCGATCATCCGGGCGAAGGCCTCGGGGGAGGGGAACTTGCGGATCGACTCGACGAGGTACTGGTAGGACTCGCGGTCGCCCGCCACCCGCTCGCCGATGCGCGGGATCACGTGGAAGGAGTAGGCGTCGTAGATCTTTTCGAGAACCGGCAGGTCGACCCGCGAGAATTCCAGACACAGGAAGCGCCCGCCGGGCT
>NZ_BPRD01000171.1 GCF_022179745.1 Methylorubrum podarium | reverse complement strand
CCATGTCCGGCGCGCCCGCGACCGGCCGGACGATCCGGTGATCGTCGCCGGCTCCACCGGCTCAGTGCCCGCCACCGCCCGGCTGATCGCGGCGGTGGCCCGCCTCCCCCGCGGCGCCGTGGTGCTGCCGGGGCTCGACCTCACCCTCGACGAAGAGGGCTGGGAGGCGATCGACGGCGCGGGTGGCACGCGGGAGGAGATCGCCCACGGCCATCCGCAGGCGATCCTGCGGGCGCTGACCGGGCCGCGGGGCCTCGCCGTCGGCCGGGCGGAGGTCGAGACCCTCGGCGCGCTCCCGCCCGGGGCAGTGGCGCGGGAACGGCTCCTGTCGCAGGCGCTGCGCCCGGCCGAGACCACCGATGCCTGGGCGCGGCTCGACGCGGCCGAGCGGCTGACGCTCGCGCGGGAGGGCATGGCGGGCCTCGCCGTGGTCGAGGCCGCCGACGAGCGCGAGGAGGCGCTGGTCGCCGCCCTGGCGCTGCGCGAGACCCTGGAGACGCCCGGCGCCACCGCGGCTCTGGTCACGCCCGACCGCGGGCTGGCGCTGCGCGTCTCCGCCGAACTCGCCCGCTGGGGCATCGCGGCGGAGGATTCGGCGGGCCTGAGCCTTGCCCGCTCGCAAGGAGGCCGCTTCGCCCGTCTCGTCGCCGAACTCGCCGCCGAGGTGGCGCCTGCCCGCGTCATCGCCCTGCTGGCCCACCCCTTCGTCCGGCTCGGGCTGACCCGCGGCGAGGTGGTGCGCGCGGCCGCCGCCCTGGAGATCGGCGGCCTGCGCGGCCCCGCGCCGATCCCGAAGAACAGTTTCGAGGGCATGCGCGCCGCGGTGGCGCTCCAGCGCAACGCCACCGAGCGGGTGCCGCGCGCCAAGAAGCGCCTGAAGCCGATCGACTGGGATCTCGCCGAGACCATTCTCGACCGGCTGGAGATCGCCCTCGACGATTTCCGCACCGACCTTCAGCCCGCCACCGGCAACCTCGTGGCGCTCGCGGCCGGGCACCGCGAAGCCTGCGAGCGGATGATGGGCGGCGGCGTCGAGGAGGACGAGTCCTTCGACGATCCCTCCCTCGATACCCTCGACGGACTGTTCGACGACCTCGAATCGGCCGAGCAGGAAGAGCTGCCGGGCCGCTTCTCCGACTACGCCGCCTTCTTCACCGCGCTCGCCCGCGACCGCACCGTGGCCTGCGCGCAGCGGAACGCGCATCCGCGCCTGCGCATCCTCGGGCCGCTCGAAGCGCGCCTGCTCTCCGTCGACCGGATCGTGCTCGGCGGCCTCGACGAGGCGGTCTGGCCGGTGCGACAGACCACCGACGCCTTCCTCAACCGGCCGATGCGCGGCGAAGTGGGCCTGAGCCCGCCGGAGCGCCGGATCGGCCAAGCCGCCCACGACTTCGTGCAGGGCCTCGGCACCCACGACGCCGTCGTCACCCGCGCTGCCAAGCGCGAGGGCTCGCCGACCGTGCCCTCGCGCTTCCTCCAGCGCCTGCGCGCCTTCGGCGGCGATGCGGTCTGGGCCGGCGCCATCGCCCGCGGCCAGCGCCTGCGCGGGCTCGCGGCGATTCTCGACCGGGGCCGGGAGGCGCCGCCGCCGCGCCTGACCCGCCCCGCGCCGCGGCCCGATCCCGACCTGTTCCCGTCGCGCCTCAGCGTCACCGAGATCGAGACCCTGGTGCGCGACCCGTACTCGATCTTCGCCCGGCACATTCTCGGGCTGGAGGCGCTGGAGCCGATGGCCGTGGTGCCCGGCGCGGCCGAGCGCGGCAGCCTGATCCACAAGATCCTCGGCGACTTCTCGCAGGCCCATCCCGGCCCGCTGCCGGCGGGGGCGGAGACGCTGCTCTACGCCATCGCCCTCGACGCCTTCGGCCCGCTCCAGGACCAGTACCCGGAACTCTACGCCGAGTGGTTCCCCCGCTACGAGCGGATGGCGGTCGCCTTCCTCGAATGGGAGGCGAGCCAGCGGCAGGGCCTGCGCGAAATCCACGCCGAGCGCTCGGGCAAGCTGGTGATTCCTCTGGGCGAGAGGACCTTCACCCTCTCGGCCCGGGCCGACCGGATCGAGGCCCGCGCCGACGGCGGCTACTGCATCGTCGACTTCAAGACCGGCACGCCGCCGAGCAACCGCACGGTCTTCGCCGGCTTCTCGCCCCAGCTCACCCTGGAGGCGGCGATGCTGATGCACGGCGCCTTCGAGGGGCTGAAGGCGGCCTCCCCCCCGGATCTGCTCTACGTCCACGCCTCGGGCGGGCGCGAGCCGTTCCGGCCGATCCCGATCAAGCCGCCGCCGGGCGATGCGCGGGCGGTGGAGGCCGTCGTCGCCGAGCATCTCGAGCGCCTGCGCGGGCTGATTGCCCGCTACATGACCGGCGAGGCCGCCTATCCGTCGCGCCCCTATCCGCAATATGTTCGCGCCTACAACGAGTACGACCACCTCGCCCGCGTGCTCGAATGGTCCCTGGCCGGTGAAGGAGAGGCCGCGTGAACGCGCCGCTGACCGGCTTCACCGTCGATGACCTGACCAAGGCGGCCCAGCGCCGGGCGGCCGACCCGCGCCTCTCGGCCTGGGTCTCGGCCAATGCGGGCGCGGGCAAGACCAAGGTGCTCACCGACCGGGTGCTGCGCTTGCTCCTCGACGGCGCCCCGCCCGGCCGCATCCTCTGCCTCACCTTCACCAAGGCGGCCGCCGCCAACATGTCGATCCGGGTGTTCCAGCGCCTCGGCCGCTGGGTGACGCTGGACGACGCGGCCTTGACCGCCGAGCTCACCGAACTCACCGGCGAGCGGCCCGGCCGCGACACCCTCAGGCTCGCCCGCCGCCTGTTCGCCCGCGCCGTCGAGACGCCGGGGGGCCTCAAGATCGAGACGCTGCACGCCTTGTGCGAGCGGCTGCTGCACATGTTCCCGTTCGAGGCCAACGTGCCGGCCCGCTTCGTCGTGCTCGACGACAACCAGTCGCGCGAGGCGTTCGAGATCGAGACCGACAACGTGCTCGCCGACGCGATCCTCGGCGGCGATCAGGCCCTCTCCGAGGCGCTCGCCGTGGTCGGCGCGGAAGCCTCCGGCGATGCCCTGCGCGAGGCGATCCGCGCCGCCATGCGGACCCGCGCCCTGTTCACCGACCACCGCGCCCTGGAGCCGGCGCTCGCCCGCCTGCCGCGCGCCCTGGCGCTGCGGGACGGCGCCAGCGTCGAGACCATCGAGGCGGAGATCCTTCGAGGGAGCAGCCTCGGCGACTGGCTGGACATCGCGAAGCGCCTGCGGACCGGCAAGAGCACCGACGAACGGCTCGCCGACGGGCTCGTGGAGGCGCGGGCCGCCCTCGAGGCGGGCAAGGCGCTCGCGCCCTACCGCTCGGTCTTCTTCACCGACAAGGACGAGCCGCGCGCGGCCAAATCCTTCGGCACCAAGGCGGTGCCGGAGGACGTCAAGCAGGCGCTGCTCGACGAGCAGGCGCGCCTCATCCCGCTGTTCGACGACCTCCGCGCCGCCCGCGCGCTCGCCCGGACGCGGGGACTTTTTCGCCTCGCCGCCGAGATCCACCGCCGGGTCGAGGCCCAGAAAACCCGGCTCGGCGCCCTCGACTTCGACGACCTGATCCACAAGACCCTCGACCTGCTCTCGCGGGTCGGCGCGTCCTGGGTCCTGTACAAGCTCGACCGCGGCGTCGATCACGTCCTCGTCGACGAGGCGCAGGACACCAACCCGCAGCAATGGGAGATCCTGCGCACGCTGACCGCCGAGTTCGCGGCGGGCGAAGGCGCGCGCGGCCTCACCCGCACCCGCTTCGCCGTGGGCGACCCCAAGCAGTCGATCTACAGCTTCCAGGGCGCCGACCCGCGGGAGTTCGAGCTGACCCGCCGCGCCTGGGGCCGGGCGGCGGAGGGGGCCGGGCACGATTTCGCCGATGTCAGCCTGCGGCTCTCGTTCCGCACGGCGAGCCACGTCCTCGCGGCGGTCGATGCCGTGTTCGGCGTGCCGGAGCACTTCGCCGGCCTCTCCTTCGATGCCGGGGCGGCGGGCACGGTCCACGCCTCCGCCCGCGCCGGGGTGCCCGGCGCGGTCGAGCTGTGGGGCATCGAGGAGCCGGCGGAGGCCGAAGAACCCGATGCCTGGGCCGCCCCCGTCGATGCGCCGGATCCCAACGCCCCGGCCATCGTGGTCGCCCGCCGCATCGCCCGCGCGGTCCGGACCTGGACGACGAAGGGCGATGCCTGCGGCCGGGTCTGGCGGCCGGGCGACGTGCTGATCCTCGTGCGCAAGCGCTCGGCCGCCTTCGAGGAGGTGATCCGGGCGCTCAAAGGGCTCGGCGTGCCGGTGG
>NZ_BPRD01000170.1 GCF_022179745.1 Methylorubrum podarium | reverse complement strand
CGCAGGGCCTGCTCGGCCAGCGCCAGCCGCTGCAGCGCCTTCACCCGCGCCTCCGCCGCCTCCTTCAGGAACTGCGCCCGCGTCTGCGCCCGCTTCTGCTCCAGCCCGGCGATCTCGGCCCGCAGCTGGCGGTCCTGCTCGGGCAGGCTTCGGCCCTCCGCCCGCTTGTCGATCAGGTCGGTCTGCGCCTGCAGCAGGGTCAGCTTCGAGGTGTTGCCCCGCTCGTACAGCCCCTTCTGCGTCTCGTAGCGGTCCGCCGCCAGCGGCGTCAGCTCGGCGTTGCGGCCCGCATCCACCGCCTTGGCGGCCAGCGCCGCGCGCTTGTCAGCGATCTCGCTGCCCAGTTCCGCCAGCCCCGCCCGATGCGCGGAAAGCTGCAGCCGCACCTGCGTCTGGGTCGCGGCGAGCAGGCCCGGATCGACCTCCGGCAGCGGGGCGATGGTCGGATCGTCCGACTCGCTCAGCAAGAGGCGTGCGGCCTCCGCGTCGAGGATCGCCTGCATCCGCTCGGTGCGGGTCGCCTCGAGGTCGGCCGAGGCGTCGGTCGGGTCGAGGTCGATCAGCACCTGCCCCGCCGTGACGTGGTCGCCCTCGGCCACGTGGATCGCCTTGACCACGCTGGTCTCCAGCGGCTGCACCAGCTTCACCGCTCCCACCGGCACCAGCCGGCCCGGCGCGGTGGCGACGATCTCGATCCGGCTCAGGCAGGCCCAGCTCACAGTGCCCGCCACCAGCGCCACCACCGTCCAGGCGGCGGCCCGCAGCGTCGGCGAGGGCGGGGTCTCCAGCAGTTCCAGATGCGCCGGCAGGAAGGCCCGTTCGATCCGGCCCGCGCCCTCCGGGCTTGCGTCCAGGGTGATCACGTCGCCCATGGCTCTAAACTCCCGCCGCCGCGACGAGGCCGGCGTAGAGGCCGCCGGGGCGCGCCGCGAGATCCGTATGGCAGCCCTCCTCCGCGAGCTGCCCGCGCTCCATCACCAGGATCCGGTCGGCGCCCCGCACCGTCGAGAGCCGGTGGGCGACGACCAGCACGGTGCGGCCCCGGCAGATCGCCCGCATGTTGGCCTGGATGATCCGCTCCGACTCGTAGTCGAGCGCGCTCGTCGCCTCGTCGAAGATCAGGATGCGCGGATCGGTGGCCAGCGCCCGGGCGATGGCGATGCGCTGGCGCTGCCCGCCCGAGAGGTTGGCCCCGCGCTCCTCCAGCACCGTGTCGTAGCCCTGCGGCAGTTCGAGGATGAAGTCGTGCGCGCCGGCGAGCTGCGCCACCGCGATCACCCGCTCCATCGGCAGCGACGGGTCGGCAAGCGCGATGTTCTCGCGCACCGTGCGGGCGAACAGCACGTTCTCCTGCAGCACCACCCCGACCTGCCGCCGCAGCCAGACCGGATCCATCAGCGCGAGGTCGATGCCGTCGACCAGCACCTTGCCGCGCTCCGGCCCGTGCAGGCGCTGGATCAGCCGGGTCAGGGTCGACTTGCCCGAGCCGGAGCGGCCGACGACGCCGACCACCTCGCCGGGGCGGATGGCGAGATCGACCCCGCGCAGGATCTCCGGCCCGTCCGGCCGGTAGCGGAAGCTCACCCCCTCGAACCGGATCGCCCCGGCGAGCGGCGGCAGGTCCTGCCGGGTGCTGGCTTGGCCGAGTTCGGTCGGCGTGTTCAGGATGTCGCCGAGGCGCTCGACCGAGAGGCGGAACTGCTGGAAATCCTGCCACAGCTGCGCCAGCCGCAGCACCGGCTGGTTGACTTGGCCCGCCAGCATGTTGAAGGCGACCAGCGCGCCGATGGTGAGGCGGCCCTCCATCACCGCGTGCGCGCCGAACCACAGCACCGCCGCGGTGGTGAGCTTGGCCACGAACTGGATCGCCTGGCTGCCGGCGGCGGCGAGCGCCACCACCCGGAACGAGGCGGCGATGTAGGCGGCCAGCCCCTCGTCGAAGCGGCGCCGCGCCTGCGGCTCGACCGCCATGGCCTTGAGCGTCTCGATCCCGGCGAGGCTCTCGACCAGGAAGGCCTGCTGGGCCGCGCCGCGCCGGAACTTCTCGTCGACCCGGCCGCGCAGCAGCGGGGTCAGCGTCAGGCTCAGGGCGGCGTGAAGCGGCAGCCCCAGCACCACGATCAGGGTCAGGAACGGGCTGTAGACCAGCATCACCGCCAGAAACAGCACCGAGAAGACGAGATCGACCGTCAGCGTCATCGCCGAGGAGGTCAGGAACTGGCGGATGTTCTCCAATTCCCGCATCCGCGCCACGGTCTGCCCCGTTGGGCGGGCGCCGAAATAGGCGATCGGCAGGGCGAGCAGGTGCCCGAACACGCGCGCGCCCAGCACCGCATCGAGCCGGCTCGTGGTGTGGGCGAACAGGTAGGTGCGCAGGTATCCGAGCAGCGCCTCGAAGGCGGTGACGGCGACGAGGCCGAGGACGAGCACGTCGAGGGTGGTCAATCCTTTGTGGACCAGGACCTTGTCGACCACGACCTGGAAGAACAGCGGCGTGACGAGGCCGAGGAGCTGGATGACGAAGGAGACGGCGAGCACCTCGCCGAACAGGGCCTTGAAGCGCGTGGCGGCGGCCAGGAACCAGGCGAAGCCGAAGCGATGCGGCGCGCCCTCGGCCTCCGCCTCGCGCGGCGACAGCAGGATGAGATCGCCGGCCCAGGCGGCGGCGAGGTCGGCCTCGTTCCACACGGTCGGCGCCGCGCCGGGGCGCTGGATCAAGGTGCGGCCGGGCTGATGCCGGGCGAGGACGAAGAACAGGCCGGCGCGGTCGCGTCCGATCGCCGGCAGCGGCGTGCGGGCGAGGCGGCCCGCGCCCGACCGCACGGCCCGGGCGCGGAAACCGTTGCGGCGGGCGGCGAGAACGAGTTCGTCGAGGGCGAGCGGTCGGCCGGGCCGGCCGTGGTCGTGCAGCAGGCGGGAGAGATCGAGCGCACACCGATGCAGCGCGGCGACGAGCGCGAGCGCGGCGGCGCCGCTGTCGGGCGCCGGCTCCGGTGGGACCGCCGGAGGTGCCAGGTTGAGGGTCTGGGCCGGCACGGCCTTCTCCCATCTTGATAGGAGCCGATACGACGTGCCCGCACGTCGCCGTGCGGGCGCGGGGCTCGACCTGTGGGTCGGGCGGGCGTCACGAGGCAAACCATGAGAGGGGAACCGGGCGCGGACAGCGTCCTGGGCTCCATCGCCGGACGGAGAGGCACTGGCGTACCGCCAGCGTCGCGCCGCTCAAGTCAGACCGTCGACCTCGATCGTCAGTGCACCCTCGTCGGTGTAACCCGGCTGCGGGGAGCAGACGATTGACGTGGTCGGCCGCTCCCGCGTGCTGCAGCCTGTGCGTGCGTCGAAGGGGAAGATCTGCGAGGACGCACACCTCTCCGCCGTCGTCACTGACGGAGCGCTAGAAGCTTCGAGCAGCTGCGGCTCATCGCTTTCGCCCCATTGCAGGTCGAATTGGCAGCGTCGAAGGACGCGATCTTCTACGTGATACGCTCGGTCGTGAAGGCCGAACCAGCCTGGGCGAAGGCCGGAACGACAGCACGAAGGAGGATCGGAGAAAGGCGGCTCAACGGCATCCCAGTGGGCTCCACGGGAAGTCTGGCGTCGCAGCGGCGTCAGGCAACCCTGGGTTAGCTCTGCTTTATCGACGCGTCACCCTGAAAGTGGGTCGATCACGGAAATGTGATCAATTGTTGCCAAAATATATCTGACTGTGTAATAATCGTTCGGGCATTTACTTGGATCTCAAACTACGAGAGAGCTCTGTGCTCTGTTCAAGCTACAATGATGTCGATGCAACCAGATCCGGTTGCATCAGGGGATGCTCACGAAAGGCGGCATTCGCCCGCCCCCTCTTTTGTGAAGAGGATGCGTCCCGCACCCTAGGGTGCTCGCAGCTTCTCTGTTGATTGGGCGACCATCGGTCGCCGATACCGTTGCTGTTTCTTCAGATAAAGCTGATTCTCTGGACCCAATAGTTGATAAGTTTACGGTACGCGCTCTCACTGGTGGGAATTTCTTGCCAATAATCAGTCGTTTCATCGCGACTGAACCGCCCTGAATTGCCGGGGATTCCAACTTTTGAGTGGAGGGAGCCATGCCGAAGCATCACACCCCTTTCACCGGAAGCCCGCGAGGGTGCGGTCTCGATGGCCGGCGTCGTGCCACACGAGGCAGATGGAGACGCCCGCAAGAGTTCTCCAAACAGGTCCTGATAAATTATCTTGAGAACTCAATCATATACGTGTTCGCGCTTTTGTTCTGAATGGCACGCGACAAGCGGCGGAGGGGCTGTTCAAGCGCCGGCAATGTGTCCGCGGATGCGGACGGCGTGCGGCGCTGTTGCGGCGCATGTGCCGCGAGCGCGCCATCAGTGGCCTTCTACGAAGAGCGCCAGCCCGACACCCCAACTTGTCCAGCGGCCATCGCGGTGAGTCGATCATGGCATTTAGCCGAAGCGCTCGGGCGCTGCGTTCAAGGCGGCGCGCAGTTCGCCTACGAGGCGCGATCCGGCGCGCTGCGTTGCGCCAGTGTCGCCCGCAATCGGTCAAGCGGCAGCAGATCGGCCACGAGAGCTCGGCGACCGGCATGTCGTGCGTGTCCATACGGGATCGTCCGGCCCGATCAGCCCGCCGGACCCTGGCGCCCCCTTTCGAGCCGCGAGAGTAGCGGTGCACCTGCCCCAAGCCCGAAGTGCCGCTCCGCAGCATCATCGCGCCGCTGTGAGTGCTGCGGCTCGCACGTCCGGCGAGCCGGATCGGGTCCGTGATCACCCGTGGCGGCGTGACAGGATTTTGTGCTTTCGGTCTGGCCTGCACCGCCTCGAACTCATCTGAGGCGATGATAAGTGGCGCTGCGATGGGGATGTAACCCGCGTTCGGTTTCGCCGTTGCGTCTTCAAGCAGAGATTGTCAGAGCCATCCCGCCCACAAGGATCCGGTTCATTAAAATGCCGTGGATCGTGCCCGCGCTTAAGCGAGCGGTGGCGCGCATGCGATCACCCCCCTTCGTTCCCGTAGCGGCAGATCGGCTTCACGCCGATCGGACCAGACCGTCCATCGCCGTGCCGGTTGAACTGCACGATCACCCGGACCGTATCAGCCTCTGCCGGGTCAACGATCAGCTGCCGCACGTCCGACCGTGGCCGCCCGGCATGACTTAACGTCGATCTATGGTGCTTTGCCTCGTTTTCGTTAAGTTGTCTGAGAGTGGCACGAGCGTAGCCAAACAAAGTTACCATAATGAGGTCACGTAACCGGCTGTCAGGCGGCTGACAGAGCATCGGAGGCGACGGATGAATAGGCTCCGATATGCCTTCTTCGCCTTGCGAATTTCGCCGGCCTCACGGGCGGCTGGCTTAGTACGCTCGATTACGCTCACTCAAAGCTTGGCGGTTCTTGTTCCTACACTCATCTTCGCCCTTGTTGCCTGGACCACTTACGGCCGCTGCGAAGCCGCCGTTGAGGACGAGCTGCGCCGTTCGTCGCGGTTCCTGGCAGGCGAGGTGCAGCGCTTTGTCGAGAGCTCGGCAAGCATCCTACAAGACTTGGACCGGACGATCGCCGTCCAATCGATAGCGCAAATCGCTACATCCGGCCTTTTCCAGCGCTGGCCTCCGAGTTCGAGCGAAACGCTCACAGCCTACACGCTGGTTGCGATCGTAGATCGTGATGGAAGGATGTTGAGTGTCAACACGGGCGAAGCGCCCAATCTCATTTCCGTTGCCGATCGCGAGTATTTCACCCGTGCGAGGGACGAATATACGAATGTAATTTTCGTTGGAGTGCCTGTCGCTGATCGTATTAAAGGCACAGCATCGATTCCGATCAGTCATCGACCGAATAAAGCGGGCGATTTCCGAGGCGTAGCCCTCGTGACTGTCTCTCAGCAAGCTCTGCACGATATGCTGACGCCCGAGGGTGCGCCTCAATCCGATAGGATCGCGCTGATCCGTGATGATGGGCAATTGCTCGCGTTGGAGCCGAGACGATGGCCGCCTGCGAGCATCACGGAGAGCGCAGAGAAGGGGCAGCCGCGCCTGCCTCGCGATGACGTCTACCTTCCTGGCCACGCTACGAATCCGGGTTTGTTATTCGGCCAACTGAGCGCGGTTCAGCGCGTACAAGGCACACAGCTGAAAGTCGTCGTCGCTCGCGCGAGATACATCGCACTGCGACCGTGGCTCTACGACATGATGGCGCTTCTGACGATCTTCGTAGCCGGAAAGGTCGGGCTCGTTGCGGCGATCCGCAAGGCGGAAGCGAAATCCCGAGAAATCATCTCCGCCAACCGCCGTCTGCAATCGACTCTGGACACGCTGTCAGCCCACGTCGCCATCATCGACCGGAGCGGGCACGTGGTCGCGCTGAATGAAGCGTGCCGACGATTCGCTGTTTGCCATGCCGGCAGCCAGTCCGGACTTGCCGTGGGGGCGGATTACCTCACAACCTGCGGGTACGCGGTTCAGAATCCTGACCACGGTGAGGTAGGGCGCGCGCTCGAGGCCGTCATTGCCGGCCGGTTGTCCGAGTTCCGGGCAACTTACCCGTACTGTCCAGCAACCGGTGACCTCTTTTGGTTTCGCCTCAGGGCGACGAACTTCGCTGTGAACAGCTCGGAAACCTTGGTGGTGGTCGTTCATGAGGACGTGACGGACATCATGCGTTCCGAGACGGCACTTCGGCGGGCGACTGGTCAGCTGCTGCACCGTCAAGACGACGAGCGGCGCCGTATTGCACGGGGTCTCCACGACTCGACCGCGCAGGACCTGATTGGCGCCGAATGGGAGATCAAGCTGGCGCGTGACAGCCTGCAGCGGCAACCTGATCACGTGGACAAAGCGCTCGAACGCGCCCGGGACTTGATCCACACGAGCATCGAGGAGCTTCGTACACTTGCCTACCTGCTTCATCCACCCATGCTCGACGAAGCCGGCCTTCCGAATGCTTTGCGTTGGTTCCTAGGTGGCTTCGAACGGCGCACCGGGATCACGGTGACGGTCGTCATCGATGCGGATGTCGATGCCTGCCGCCTTCCAACCGAGATCGAGGTCGCACTCTTTCGCGTCGCCCAGGAAGCGCTCACCAACGTGCATCGTCACGCGGGCGTTCGCGTCGCCCGATTGGAACTGAGGATGGAGCAGGGACAGCGCTCCGTCGTGCTCCTCATCCGGGATGACGGTGAGGGGCTCGCTTCCGAACAGGGGCGGGAACCGGGCAGCGCCCTCGGAGGGACCGGCATCTTGAGCATGCAGGAACGGCTGCGTGCGCTCAACGGCCACCTCAGCATCCGTTCCGGCCGAGGTGGAACCGAAGTTCGAGCGACGGTGAAGCTTTAGAGGTCTGTAGCGCGCCCGCGATCGAACATATCGGTCATTTCTTGGCAAAAATTGGTCGATTCACGATCATAAGATAATGCTCGAACGCATGCATGATCGAACATGCCGACCCTGCATGGTCATCGAGGATGGCAATCCGATGCAGATCAAGAAGATTGCTTCAGATAATCTGCCATCGGGCCTCTGCGCCGAGGCAGCGGTTCGGATCGTGATCGCGGACGATCATCACGTGGTCCGCCGTGGGGTGCGCGCCATCTTGGAATGCCGCGCGAACTGGGAAGTCGTCGCCGAGGCGGTCGATGGAGCGGAGGCTCTCGAAATCGTCGAGGCGGAGAAGCCGGATGTGGCCATCATCGACTACTCCCTACCGATCATGAACGGCGCCCAGCTGACCAAGCGTATTCGGGCGATCAGTCCTCAGACGGAAGTCCTGATCTTCACCATGCACGACAGCGAGGTCTTGATACGCGACGTGCTCAAGGCCGGTGCGAAGGGTTATCTGGTCAAATCCGATGCCGAGGATTTGTTGGTTCGCGCCGTTGAAGCCTTGAGTCGGCGCCAGCCATACGTCACGGACTGGTTCAACCGGGCCCTGCTCGACCGCTATCTCGCGAGCCCTGAAGAGCCCGGTGAACTCACCTGCCTCACGGCTCGCGAGCGTGAAGTCGTCCAACTCGTTGCCGAGGGTAACTCCAGCAAAGGGGTCAGCCAAGTCTTGGACATCAGTCCCAAGACTTGGCTGACCCCTTTGCTGGAGTTACCCTCGGCAACGAGTTGGACGACTTCACGCTCGCGAGCCGTGAGGCAGGTGAGTTCACCGGGCTCTTCAGGGCTCGCGAGATAGCGGTCGAGCAGGGCCCGGTTGAACCAGTCCGTGACGTATGGCTG
>NZ_BPRD01000169.1 GCF_022179745.1 Methylorubrum podarium | reverse complement strand
CCCTCGATGGCGGTGACGTCCGCCCCGAACAGGAAGCGGATTCCGGCCTCCTCGTGGAAGGCGCGGAACGCCTGCGAGGTCTCGGGCGAGACCGCCCGCGCCATCACGCGCTCGGCCGCCTCGATCACGGTGACGGACAGGCCGCGGGCGGCGCAGACCGCCGCGAATTCGAGGCCGATGAAGCCCGCTCCCACCACGACGATGTGGCGGACGCCCTCGATCGCGCTGCGCAGGGCGTCGGCGTCGTCGATCGAGCGGAGCTGGCGCACGCCCGCGAGGTCGGCCCCCGGCACCGGCAGGGCCCGGTTGCGGGTGCCGGTGGCGAGGATGAGGTGGTCGTAGGCGAGGCGCTCGCCGTCCGAGAGCCGCACGTGGCGCTCCCCGCGGTCGATCGCCGTCACCCGCGTCCCGGACAGGTGGTCGATGCGGTGCTCGGCGAAGAAGCTCTCCTGCCGCAGCAGGAGGCCGCGGGCGTCGGTCTTGCCGGCGAGATAGGCCTTCGACAGCGGCGGGCGCTGATAGGGGAGCGCGGCCTCCTCGCCGACCAGGGTCAGGCGCCCGGCGAACCCCGCCTCCCGCAGCGAGGCGGCGGCCTGGAAGCCGGCCTGCCCCGCCCCGACGATGACGACGGCGTCCATCGGCCCGCTCACTCGCCCGCCTCGGCCGGGCTGCGGATCGCCCTGGGGGCCTGCACGGTCCCGTCCCCTTCCGCGAAAAAGCCGCCGGGGATGGTCGGCAGGAAGCGGCGTCCCTCCTGCGAGAGGTAGTCCCAGAAGGCGTCGGAGGCCGGGCCGAGAACCTTGTCGGCGCGGCGCACGACGTACCAGTCCCGCCGGATCGGCAGGCCCTCCACGTCGAGGAGGACGAGGCGGCCGCTCTCCAGCTCCGCCGCCACCGAGTGGCCGGACAGGAGCGCGATGCCGAGCCCTGCCATCACCGCCTGCTTCAGCGTCTCGTTCGAGCCCGAATCGATCCCGAGCTTGGCCCGGCGGATCATCACGCCGCTCATGAACTCCTCGAAGACCGAGCGCGTGCCCGAGCCCTCCTCGCGCACCAGGAAGGATTCCTCGGCCAGATCCGCCCGCGTCAGGCCGCGCCGCCCGGCCATCGGATGGTCGGGGGCGGCGATCAGCACCAGCGGATGCGGCCCGAAGGTCTCCGCCTCGATGGCGAAGTCCCGCGGCGGGCGGCCCATGATCGCGAAATCGATGTCGTAGTTGCGCAGGGCCTCGATCGTGTCCTGGCGGTTGCCGACGGTGAGCGAGATCTCGACCTTCGGGTGGCTCTCCATGAAGCCGGCGATGACGAGCGGCGCGAAATATTTCGCCGTCGACACCACGCCGAGGCCGACCCGGCCGCCGCCGCCGCCCTTCAGGGTGCGCAGGCGGTCGGTGCAGGTTTCCAGCACGGTGTTGATGCTGTTGATCGCCCACAGCATCTCGCGGCCGGCATCCGTCGGCTTGAGGCCGGTCGGCGTGCGGTCGAACAGGAGGAGGCCCGCCTCCTCCTCCAACTGGCGGATGCGCGCGTAGAGCGCGGCGGAGGTGACGTTCAGCTCCTGCGCGGCCCGCGTCATGGTGCCGAGCCGCGCCACCGCGGCCACCGCCTGAAGCTGCTTGAGCGAGAGATTGCGCATGCCTCGTTTTTAGTTTTTTTGCGGGGCACCACAAGTTTTTTTAGAAAACCTTCGACAGCTCTCCCCTGCCGTCTGGCGCTGCCGCCTCGCCACAGCGTATCATAGGCCGTGACGGGCCTGCACGCCTCCGCGCGCGCATGGCCGCCAAGAACGCCGCGCAGGCCCTGAAAGTCACGCGGCCTCGACGGGAGCGAGCCTTAGAACGATGACGAAGCCGTACGGGTCATCCCTCGACGATCATCTCGACGCCGAGGTTGCGCGGGACGCCTCCCTGGCCGACACCGCCGCCACGATCCGGGCGCTGGCCGCCGCCGCGATCGACGTGAGCGAGACCGTCGGCCGCGGGTCGCTGGCCGGCGACCTCGCCGCCCAGGGCGAGCACAACAGCGACGGCGACGTGCAGAAGGCGCTCGACGTGATCGCCCACAAGCGCTTCATGCAGGCGCTGGAAGAGGCTCCCGTGGCGCAGGTCGCCTCGGAGGAGGCCGAGGACGTCGTCACGCTGAAGCCCGACGCGCCGCTGGCCGTCGCGATCGATCCGCTCGACGGTTCGTCCAATATCGGCGTCGGCATGGTGGTCGGCACCATCTTCGGCATCCGCCCCGTGACGCGGGACCAGGGGAGCGACGATCCGAACGCCTCGTTCCTGACGCCCGGCACGACGCAGACGGCCGCCGGCTTCGTCGTCTACGGCCCGGCCACCACCTTCGTGGTCACGCTCGGCAACGGCACCCGCATCTTCACTCTCGACCGGGCGGCGGGCGTCTTCCGCCTCACCCACGACGCGATGAAGATCGTGCCGAGCGCCAACGAGTACGCGATCAACGCCTCGAACGTCCGGCACTGGGACGGGCCGGTGAAGTCCTTCATCGAGGATTGCCTGCGCGGCACGGAAGGCCCGCGCGACCGCGACTTCAACATGCGCTGGACCGCCGCCCTGGTGGCGGACGCGCAGCGCGTCCTGATCCGCGGCGGCGTGTTCCTGTATCCGGGCGACAACCGGAAGGGCTACGCGCAAGGGCGCCTGCGCCTCCTCTACGAGACCGCCCCGATCGCCTTCCTGATCGAGCAGGCGGGCGGCGCCGCCACCGACGGCCAGAACCGCATCTTGGAGCGGGTCGCCGCCAAGATCCACGAGCGCTCGCCGCTGGTCTTCGGCTCCACCGAGGAGGTGGAGTGCGTGGCCAAGTACTATGACGGGCGCCAGCCCAGCGCCGGCCGCTCACCTCTCTTCGGCCAGCGCGGCCTGATGCGCAGCTAAAGCCTCGGCGCCCCTACGTCAGCAAGCGCAAACCATTCAGCCCATGTCGGCGCGTCATCCCATCATCTCGGTGACCGGCTCCTCGGGGGCCGGGACCACATCCGTCCGCAACACCTTCGAGCAGATCTTCCGCCGGGAGGATGTCAGCGCCGTCTATATCGAGGGCGACGGCTTCCACGCCTTCGACCGCGACACCATGCGCGCGATGATGGCGCACGAGCCGACGCTGAGCCACTTCGCGCCGCGGGCCAACCTGCTGCCGGAGCTGGAGGAGGTGTTCCGCAGCTACAGCGAATCCGGCACCGGCCGCACGCGGCACTACGCCCACGACGACGCGGACGCCGCCCGCTACGGCGTGCCGATGGGCTCCTTCACGCCCTGGGAGCCGTTCCAGCCGGGCTCGGACCTCCTGTTCTACGAGGGCCTGCACGGCTGCGTGGTCGACAACAACGTCGATCTCGCCCGCTATCCCGACCTCAAGATCGGGGTGGTGCCGGTGATCAACCTCGAATGGATCCAGAAGCTGCACCGGGACCGCTCGACCCGGGGCTACTCGACCGAGGCCGTCACCGACGTGATCCTGCGCCGGATGCCGGACTACGTGCAGACGATCTGCCCGCAATTCTCGTGGACGGACATCAACTTCCAGCGGGTGCCGACGGTGGACACCTCGAACCCCTTCATCGCCCGCTGGATCCCGACCGCCGACGAGTCGATGGTGGTGATCCGCTTCAAGGACCCGAAGGGGATCGACTTCTCGTACCTCGTGTCGATGATCCACGACAGCTTCATGAGCCGGGCCAACTCCATCGTCATCCCCGGCGGCAAGCTCGACCTGGCGATGCAGCTCATCCTGACGCCGATCATCATGCAGCTGGTGGAGCGGCGGCGGCGGCTGGCGTGAGCCTTCCGCAGACCGTCACGTCATTGCGAGGCGGAGCCGAAGCAATTCAGGTCGCGCCTCTGGACCGCTTCGCCTTCGCTCGCGACGACGGAGAGGATCACGCCGCTCAGGCGTCCTCGACCCCCGCCATCTCGATGGGGGCCACCGCCTCCTGCCCGTCGAGGAACGCGGCGACCGCCCGCGAAAACTCCGGCGTGCGCAGGTAGCCGTAGGACTTGTGCGGGTTCACGCCGCCGCGCGGGCGGCGATAGCCGTTGATCACCGGGCAATCGGTCACGCCGACGCCCGCCGCGTTCGGGGCGTAGGACTCGGCCAGCGTGGTGCCGACGGTCGCCACGTCCTCGCGGTCGCCGAGATTGCTCCAGCGGGCGACGGCGTCCGGCACGCGCAGGCCCCCATGCTCCTCGGCGAGGTGATGCTTGATCTCGGCGAGCCCGAGGGGGGCGCCCATGGTGACGAGGTGCTCGATCCGCGGACAGCGCCCGTCGCGCTCGAGCCGGCGCAGCACGTCGTAGGCGATCAGCGACCCCATGGAATGGGCGGCGATCAGCAGCGGCCGGCCGGCATGCTGCTCCAGCGCCTCGCGCAGGCGGTCGCGGGCGGCCTCGCGGAAGGCGCGGTCCTCGTAATAGCCCCAGAGATCGTCGAGCCGGTGCTCGATGATGAGGTCGTCGAGGACGAGGCGCCCGGTCTTCTTCTGCATCCACTCGACGACGCGGTAGAGGCGGTCGGTCAGGGTCGGGGCGCAGGCGCCGTCGGCGCTCGGGAACGGCCCCCTCCCCCGCACGGGGTAGTAGGGCTCCCGGTTGCGATCCTCGGAGAGCGGCGCGTCGTAGCGCAGGTCGGCCCAGTAGACGAACTCGAAGGGCAGCTCGGGCCGATCCGCGCCGAGGTTGCGCCGCAGCCCCTCGCGGATCGCGGCGGCCCACCATGCCTGCTTCTCTTCCTTCGGCGGTTTGTTGGCGAGGCCGTGGATGCCGAGGATGAGCGGGCGGTCGTGCATCGGTCGAGGAGGGGGAGCCTTGCGGTTCGTCGTTCGCCGGCTCGGCACCGACATCGCAGGGCATATAGCGCGCGGGTTTCGGCGATCCGCGCGACAAATCGGCAGCCTGCTTCCGCTGCCGGAAATCTTCTCCCCACCGGCGGGCAGGAAGCGGACGAGGGACGGCGCGGCGCCTTACGCGCCCATCTTCTCCACGAGCGCGTCGGAGAGGGCGAAGTTGACGTAGACGTTCTGCACGTCGTCCTGGTCCTCGATCACCTCGACGAGGCGGATCAGCTTCTCGCCGGTCTCGTCATCGACGTCGATGGTGTTCTGCGCCTTCCAGATCAGGCCGGTGCGGCGCGGCTCGCCGAAGCGGGCTTCCAGCGCCTTCGAGACCTCGCCGTAGGCGTCCTGGGCGCAGGTCACTTCGTGGCCGTCGGCATCCGAGCGCACGTCGTCGGCGCCGGCCTCGATGGCGGCCTCCAGCATCGTGTCGGCGTCCGCGACGTCGGCCGGGAAGGCGATCACGCCGACCCGGTCGAACATGAAGGCGACGGCGCCGGTCTCGGCGAGGCTGCCGCCGGACTTGGTGAAGGCCGAGCGCACGTCGGAGGCGGTGCGGTTGCGGTTGTCGGTCTGCGCCTCGACGATCAGCGCGGCGCCGCCGGGGCCGTAGCCCTCGTAGCGGATCTCCTCGTAGTTCTCGCCGTCGTTGCCGGCCGCCTTCTTGATGGCGCGCTCGATGTTGTCCTTGGGCATGTTCTCGGCCCGGGCCG
>NZ_BPRD01000168.1 GCF_022179745.1 Methylorubrum podarium | reverse complement strand
GGCGAAGGCCGCCGCGATCGGCCAGATCTGCCACGGCGCCCCCGCCTCGACCCGACCCGAGGCTCCGGCGATGCCGAGGGAAGCGAGGCCGTCATAGACGAGGCGCAGGGCCCAGAGATGGGCGAGGTAGAAGAACAGCGGCGCCCCGCCGAAGGTGGCGAGCCAGCGCAGGCGTCCCTCCGGCACGCGCTCGAACAGCGCGAGCAGCAGCAGGCCGGGGCCGAGGGTGGCGAGCAGGAAATCGGCTGAGGGCGGGTACTTGGTGAGGTTGATGAAGGACAGGGCGCCCGCGAACCCGTCCTTGCCCGCCTGCCAGGGATGCGGATCGCCGTAGCCGTTGAGGCCGCGCAGGAGAAGGAAGACCGTGAGGCTCGCGAGGCCGAGGGCGACGAGGCGTCGGCGGCGTACGGCCGGGTCGGAACCGGGGGCGTAGAGCGGCCCGAGCGCGTAGCCCGCGGCGATGACGCCGATCCAGGGCAGGACCGGATAGGAGGTGCGCGCGGCGCCCCAGGGCAGCGGGATCATCCCGCGCTGATGCAGCACCGCCCAGAGCGCGTAGCCCGGCTGGTCGGGCGCGAGCACGAGGCCGTCGAGGGCGTTGTGGCCGAGCATGATCGCCAGCGCCGCGCCGATCAGAACGGGGCGCGGCAGCCAGAGCAGGGCGGCGAGCGCCAGCATGCTGAGCCCGATCGCCCAGATCACCTGAAGGTAGAGGACCGGCGGCAGCAGGCTGCCCGTCCAGGCGAGGTTCACCAGGGTGACTTCGAGGACGACCAGGAACAGCCCGCGCTTGACGAGGAAGGCGGAGGTCGCCGCCCGGCTGCCGTGCTTCCGCCCGTAGAGGCTCGCCGAGAGCCCCGTCAGCAGCAGGAAGACCGGCGCGCAGAGATGCGAGGCGGCCCGCGTCAGAAACAGGTCCGGCGGCGTCGCCGCGAGGTTGACCGGGTCGGTCACCTGGGCGTGCAGGTAGAAGAACTCGCGCACGTGATCGAGGAGCATCAAGAGCATCACCAGCCCGCGCAGGGCGTCGATGGCGCCGATGCGGGTGCGCGCAACCGGGGTGGCGTCCAACCGGGCCATCATCAGAACCGCACCGTCAGCGTGCCGGTGACGCGCCGGGGCGAGCCGGGATAGACCCGGAAGCGGTTGAGCGAACTCTCGTAATACTCGGTGTCGAACACGTTCTCGACGTTCAGCCCGAAGCGGAAGTTCTCGTAGCGGTAATAGGCCAGCGCATCGACCGCGATATAGGCCGGCAGCGAGAAGCTGTTGGCCGCGTCCGCCGCCCGCTCGCCGACGCCCCGCACGCCGCCGCCGATCCCGAGCCCGTTCCAGGGGCCGGCCTGCACCTCGTGCACGGCGAGCAGGCTGCCGGAGTGGCGCGGCACGTTGATGAGCGGCGTGCCCACCGGCAGCACGTTGTCCTTGGTCACGAAAGCGTCGGCGTAGACGTAGCCCGCCAGGATCTTGATCTCCGGCGTGATCTGGCCGGCGGCGGTCAGTTCGAAGCCTTCGCTCCTCACCGCGCCGGCGGCGAGCGAGAAGGCCGTGTTGTTGGGATCGGGCGTCAGCACGTTCTCCCGATCGACCCGGAAGGCGGTGGCGGTGAGCGCCAGGGCGCCCTCGTAGAGGTCGATCTTGGTCCCGACCTCGTAGCCGATGCCGGTCTCCGGCGCGAACGGTCCCGAGAGCGCCACGGCCGCCGCGTCGGGGCCGATATTCGGCCGGAAGCTGGTGCCGACATTGGCGAAGAGGGCGAGTTCGGGCGTCGGCTGGTAGACCAGGCCCGCCCGCGGGGTCGCCGCGAAATAGGTCTGATCGACCTGGGAGCGCGGGATGCGCTCGCGGAACGACTGCTCGAAGAAGTCGAACCGCACGCCGACCAGCGCCTTCCATTCCGGGCTCAAGGCGATCTGGTCTTGCGCGTAGAGGGCGGTGTTGGTGATCCGCTCCAGGTTGTTGCGCGGGATGGTGAGCGGCGGCAGCGGCTGGCCGTAGCGCGGATCGTCGATGTCGATGGCGTAGGGGCTCGTGCGGAAGTTCGAGCGGTTGTAGACGACCCGGCTGTCAGTGCTCTCGCGCTCGAAGCCGAGCAGCAGGGTGTGGCCGATGCCGGCGGTGTCGAAGCGCCCGACCACCTCCGCCTGGCCGATCGCCGTGTCCCAGCGGTAGTCGCGCACGTTCCGGTCGCGCGAGACGGTGCGGTTGTCGGCGGCGATGGCGCGGATCTCGGCGGATTCGCCCTCCAGCGTGCCGGTGTTGAAGTGGGTGGCGAGCCGCATCTGCCAGTCGGCGTTGAAGCGGTGATCGAGCCGCACCTGCATCGTGTTGCTGGTCTGGTACGTGCTCTGGCCCGGCTCGCCGAGGAAGCGCGAGATCGGAAGAACCCCGAGCCGCCCGTCGAGGGCGATGACGCCGCGGTCGAACACGATGCGGTTGCGCAGGAACTCGGTCTCGACGGTGATCCGGGTGTCCGGCGTGATCTGCCAGCTCAGGACGGGGGCTACCAGCAGCCGGTCGCCGTCCACGAAATCGCGGAAACTGCCCTGGCGGCCGGCGGCGAGGTTGAAGCGGTAGAGCAGCGTGCCCTCCTCGTTCAGCGCGCCGCCGGAATCGACCGTGCCGCGGACCTGCCCGAACGAACCCCACAGCCCGCCCATCTCGACGAAGCGCTCGCGCGTGGGCTGCTTGGTGACGATGTTGACGAGGCCGCCGGGATCGCTGCGCCCGAACAGGCCGCCGCCGGGGCCTTTCAGCACCTCGATGCGCTCGACGTTCTGCGTGTCCGGCGGGGGCGGCGTGCCGCGGTTGAGCGGAAAGCCGTTCTTGTAGATCTCGGAGGTGGTGACGCCGCGGATGGCGTAGCTGAAGACGGAGAGGCCGCCGAAATTGTTCTGCTGCGCCACGCCCGGCGTGTAGTTGAAGACGCGATCGACACGGGTCGCCGCGAGATCGGTGATGACCTCGCGGGGCGCGACGGTGACGACCTGGGGCACGTCGCGCTGGGGCGTGTCGGTCCGCGTCGCACTCACCGCACGGTCGGCGCGGTAGCCCGGCGTCGGGCCGATCAACCCGATCGTGCCGGACGCCGCCGTCCGGCCGTCCGGTGCGCCGTTGCCGACGCCGTTGCCCTGGCCGCGCCCCTCTCCCTCGACCGCCAACTCGTCCAGGGTGACCGAATCCTGTGCCCGCGCCTCCGCGCCGGGCAGGCCGGCGCAGAGCAGCGCGGCCAGCATCCAGCGCGGGCGCCGGGCCGGCCTTCCATCGATGGCGGCGTACAGGCTCGTCCGAACTCTCACAGGGCGCGCTCTGGCTGTTCGGACGCGGGCCCGAGCGGATGCCGGGCCGGACGCGCGCGGGGGAACGCGCTCGCCGATCAGGCACGCCGCCGGAACACCCCGTCCGGGGGACATCGTCGTGCCGAGGCAGGTCTCCTGGCTCACGGGTCAGCGCCCCCGTCTCGGCCTTCCCGGTGCATGGCACCAGTGACCATCGGTGACGGGCACTCACCGCTCACAGTTGCGGGGGCAGCTTCGGCGTCGCGCGAACCGGCTTACCGAATTCCCTCTTAGCCCTCGGACATCCGCCCGACGGAACCTTGGCAGTCGTACCTTCGCTGCGATGCGGCGAAGGGTCAACACGCGGCGGTGCGGAATGTAACAAGGTTACACAGCCTGTGACCCGCGGGGCACAACGGGGCATCGGGCGGAGAGAGCTCGGTCTCCACGTGGCAGCGTTGGCCGTCATCCCGGCTGTACGACACGGCTGAACCTGACGTTCAGCGGCAAAGCTTTTTGACAGGAGGTGGCTGCGATTTAGGCAAGATTAACCAAGATCCCGTTCAATGAGGAAAGGCTTAAGGTTGATCATTCCCTAATCGGCGAAGCCATCTCGATCGTCGTTCTGGCACAGAGAAGCCGGGAAGACGGTGGGAGGCCGTGCGGGATCCGCGTTGTCGAGTACCGCCCGAATGGACATCGCCGAGCTCGTTCAGAGTCGCTCCGCCCGGCCCGTCGTCCGCCGTCGGCGCGGGCCGCCCCTCGCGGCGCTCGCGCTCACCGCCCTCGGCGGCCTCGCCCTGGCCGGCCTGCTGCAACCGCAGGAGACCGCCGCGCCCTCGCCCGCACAGACCGCGCAGGTCTCGGGCGAGGCCGAACCGGCGGACGCCGCGCCGGCCGCGCCCGGCGCCCTGGCCTGGATGCTCGACCCCGCGCCCGTCCTCGACACGGCCGGAAGCGGCTTCGTCCGACAGGCGCCGAAGGCCGTCGCCTTCCGGGCTCCGACCGCGCCGGAGCCGCCCGTGACGCTCGCCGCCCTCCCCGCGGATCAATCTGTCGACATCGCGCCCTCCGCCGCGCCGCGCCCGGCCGCGCCGACGGCCCGCGTCGCGCTCACCGTGCCGCTGCCGATGCGGCGCCCCGAGGAATTCCGCTTCGAGCCGCGGACGCAGACCGCCCGGGCCGCGTCGAACCGGATCGCCACGGCGCGCGCCTCCACCGAGCCGACCCGTAGCGTGTTCAGCGCCGCGGTGACCGACGACCGCTCCTTCTTCGAGAAGATGTTCGACCTGCCCGGCTCGGCGCCGGCTCCGTCCTCGAACAAGGCGATGGCCTATGCCGGGCTCGACAGCGGCGCGGTCGATTCGGCCGCGCGGCGCCGCGTCGTGCCGGGCCCGGTCTCGGAGCCGGGCGTCGCCGTCTACGACATCAGCGCCGCCACCGTGACCCTGCCGAGCGGCGAGGTGCTGGAGGCCCATTCCGGCCTCGGCGTCGCCCAGGACAACCCGGACTACGTCCACGTCCGGATGCGCGGAGCCACCCCGCCCGGCGTCTACGACCTGCGGGAGCGCGAGGCCCTGTTCCACGGCGTGCGGGCGATCCGCCTCAACCCGGTCGGCGGCTCGGCCGCCATCCACGGGCGCGACGGCATCCTCGCCCACACCTACATGCTCGGCCCGAGCGGCGCCTCGAACGGCTGCGTCGTGTTCAAGAACTACACCCGCTTCCTTCAGGCCTACCTGCGCGGCGAGGTCCGGCGCCTGGTCGTGGTCCCCGGCACCGCCCCCGGCGTCTTCGCCAACCGGCGCAGCGCCACGCCGCGCCGCTCGGCCTCCGCCGCGGATTGAGGGATTCCAAAGGGGTCACCCCTTTGGCGGGGTGTTGGGGCAGCGCCCCAACGTCCCTCCACCAGGGCTCCGCCCCGGACCCGCGAAAGGACTTGTCCTTTCGAAACCTCTGACTTCGGCCGCTGCGAGCCCGTCAGCCCTTCGTGACCGGCTTGATCTTGAGCTGGTCGATCGCCCAGCGCCACGTGCCGTCCGGCTGCCGCCGGGCCGACTCGACCGAGAGCGCGCCGTTCGGCAGGCGCGCGAAGGTGAGCGCGAGGTCGCCGTTGCGGATCGCCGGAAGCGTCTCGGGCTCGGGGAAGTCCGACTTGCGGGCGAGCAGGTCCGTGTAGAAGCGGCGGATCTCCTCGTGGCCCGTCGCCACGATCTCGCCCGCGGCGATCACCGCCGCCGGCTCGTACAGGGCGACCAGCCCCTCGGCGTCGCCGGCATTGGCCCGCTCGTGGAAGAGCCGGGCCAGATCCTCGGGCTCCCGCGCCACGTCCCGCTGCGTCTCGCTCATCGCTCGTTCCTCCCTGTTCGTGTCAGACGCGTCTATTTCAGGCGGTTGCCGAGACCGTCCCGCACCGAGACCGCCACCGGAACACCGGCCTTGACGCTCTCGGACACGGTGCAGAACTGCTCGAACTGGCCGAGCACCCGGTCGAGCCGGTCCAACGACTCGGCGGGCGCGCCGAGGGCGATGTCGACCTCGATGCCGACGAGGCGCAGGCGGCCTTCCGCGTTGCGGGCCACCCGTCCGATCGCCTCGGCGCTCACGCCGCCGCCCTCCTGCCGGTACTTGCCGAGGGCGAAGGCGAGGCTCGCGCACAGGCAATTGCTCACGGCGGCGATCAGCACCTGCTCCGGCGAGGGGCCGGTGCCGCCGCCGATCGGCTCCGGCTCGTCCGTCAGGAGCGGCACGAAGGCTTCGCCGAACTCGATCCGGAAGGCGTAGGCCTCGATCTGTCGGATCTTGATGCTGTGCTTGCCCGACATCGCGGCCTCCTCGCCTCCCTTACAACGGCCCCACCGCGATCTCGTTCGCGCCGAGCGGGGCGCCTTGACCTGCCATTCGTCTCTGGTATACCAGATGCCAATCGGTGAGCCACCGGAAAGAGCGGCCACGATCCGGGAAGCCAAGGAGGCAGCGCCTGCCATGACTCGAAGCGGCATCCTCGACAGACAACCCGTTTCTTCGCTCGCCCAGCGGTTCGTCGGCTAACCGACGGCAAGATGGGGAGGCGATGGATGGCCCAATCGCAGACCTTCGACACATCCGGGCTCGTCGCGGCGATCGGTGACGCGGTGGTGATCTCCGACGCGGACGGGCGGATCGTCACCTGGAATCCCGCCGCCGAGCGGATCTTCGGCTTCTCGGAAGCCGAGGCGCTGGGCGAGACCCTCGATCTCATCACCCCGGAGCGCCACCGCAAGCGCCACTGGGACGGCTACGCCAAGACGATGCGGACGGGTGAGACCCGCTACGGCACGTCGCTGCTCAAGGTGCCCGCCCTGCACAAGGACGGACGCGCGCTCTCCATCGCCTTCACCGTCGCGCTGCTGCACGGCGCGGAGGGCGAGGTCACCGGCATCGCCGCGATCATCCGCGACGAGACCGAGCGCTTCCAGGAGGAGCGCACCCTGCGCCGCCGCGTGGCGGAACTGGAGGAGGCTCTGGGAACCCTGGTCTGCGCCTGAGGCGGAGGCCGAAGCACGAGAGCCACGTGATTCAGCGATATTACTGAAAGTATATTTTCAACTTTCAACAACGACCCACACGAAGTCGAAAGAGGGAGAAAAATCAAGATGACCCAGCCGCTCGAAGGCATCCGAATCATCGATTTCACGCACGTCCAGGCGGGTCCCGCCTGCACCCAGCTCCTGGCCTGGTTCGGAGCGGACGTGATCAAGGTCGAGCGTCCGGGCTCCGGCGACGTGACGCGCAACCAGCTCCGCCACGTCGAGGACGCGGATGCGCTCTACTTCACGATGCTCAACTCCAACAAGCGTTCGCTGACGCTCGACACCAAGACGCCGCAGGGCAAGGAAGTCCTGGAGAAGCTGATCCAAGAGTCCGACGTGATGGTCGAGAATTTCGGCCCCGGCGCCCTCGACCGCATGGGCTTCACCTGGGCCCGCATCCAGGAGCTCAACCCGGGCATGATCCTCGCCTCGGTGAAGGGCTTCTCCGACGGCCACCACTACGAGGACCTGAAGGTCTACGAGAACGTGGCGCAGTGCGCCGGCGGCGCCGCTTCGACCACGGGCTTCTGGGACGGCCCCCCCACCGTGTCGGCCGCCGCGCTCGGTGACTCCAACACCGGCATGCACCTCGCCATCGGCATCCTCACGGCGCTCCATGCCAAGAACAAGACCGGCAAGGGCCAGAAGGTCGCCGTGTCGATGCAGGACTCGGTGATCAACCTCTGCCGCGTGAAGCTGCGCGACCAGCAGCGCCTCGACGCCATCGGCTACCTCGAGGAGTACCCGCAGTACCCGCACGGCGAGTTCTCGGACGTGGTGCCGCGCGGCGGCAACGCGGGCGGCGGCGGCCAGCCGGGCTGGGTGCTCAAGTGCAAGGGCTGGCAGACCGACCCGAACGCCTACATCTACTTCACGATCCAGGGTCACGCCTGGGCCCCGATCTGCAAGGCCCTCAACAAGCCCGAGTGGATCGACGATCCGGCCTACAACACCGCCCGCGCCCGCCAGGACAAGATCTTCGAGATCTTCGCCTTCATCGAGGATTGGCTGGCCGACAAGACCAAGTTCGAGGCCGTCGACATCCTGCGCAAGTTCGACATCCCCTGCTCGCCGGTCCTCTCCATGAAGGAGATCGCCGCCGATCCGTCGCTGCGCGCCAGCGGCACCATCGTCGAGGTTCCGCATCCGAAGCTCGGCTCCTACCTGACGGTCGGAAGCCCGATCAAGTTCTCGGACATGAAGGTCGACATCAAGGCGTCGCCGCTTCTCGGTGAGCACACCGACGAGGTTCTCGCCGCCCTCGGCTACAGCCCCGAGCAGATCGCCGCGATGCACGAGGCCCGCGCGGTCTGACCTGAGATCGCGGCTGCCCCGGTCGACCGGGGCAGCCGGGACCGAATGGCCGGTTCCCGCCGGCCATGTTTCTCCCGGGACGGGGCATCGCCCCGGGAGCGCTTGACCGGGCATGGTGCCCGGGTTTTTTCCTCCTCCGATGACTTTCCCGGGCCGACTCCGTCGGTCCGGCTTTTCTGTCCGGAGCATCGTCTCGAAAGTCGGCTTTCGGCGAGAGACGGTGGGAAACATGAGGACCGAGCGCCCGCCGCCGCGGTGCGTCTCCTCCTTCGCCTCGTCCCTGCGGTGCCCTGCCGGTGAAGCGACCGTTGACTCCTTTTCTGCGCCGATTCCTGCCTGAGCAGGGCCCCGTCAGCCTCCGCGAGCGGGTTCGCGCCGCCTGCGGCGCCCTGGCCGGCCTCCTCGCCACCGGACTCGTCGCCCGCGCCGCCCTCGGGACCGGCACCGAACTGCCGGCGCTGATCGCGCCGATGGGCGCCTCGGCGGTGCTGCTCTTCGCCGTCCCGGCGAGCCCGCTGGCCCAGCCCTGGTCGATCTTCGGCGGAAACCTCGTCGCCTCGCTCGTCGGCGTCACCGCCGCCCTGCTCGTCCACGATCCCCTCGTGGCCGCCGCGATCGCCGGGGCCGGGGCCATCGCCGTGATGATGGTCCTGCGCTGCCTGCATCCGCCGAGCGGCGCCGTGGCGCTCACCGCCGTGCTGGGCGGCCCGGCGATCCACGATCTCGGCTACGGCTTCGTGCTGTGGCCAGTGGGCGTCAACACGCTGATCATCCTCGGCGTGGCGATCCTGTTCAACAACCTGACCGGCCGTTCCTACCCGCACGCGGCGCAGGCCGCGGCCGCCGTCCCGGCGCGGTCGAGCCGCTTCGGGCTGAGCTCGGCCGACATCGATGCGGCGCTCGAGGATTACGATCAGGTGCTCGACATCGGACGCGGCGATCTCGAGGCGCTGCTGCGGCGCGCCCAGCTCAGCGCCGTGATGCGCCGCTCCGGCCCGACGACCTGCGCCTCGATCCTGACCCGCGACGTGGTCGGCATCGCCCCCGAAGCCCCCTTGCACGAAGCGCTCGCCCTGCTGCGGCGCCATCACATCAAGATGCTGCCCGTCACCGACGAGAGCGCGCGGGTCATCGGCGTCCTCACCCAGACCGACCTGATGGACAAGACGGAGTGGGATGCGCGCGGGCCCCGTCTCGGCCTCGCCCGGCGCTTTCAGCTGACGCTCGGCCGGGGCCGCGCCCCGCATGGCTGCGCCGCCGACGTGATGACGACCGAGGTTGAGAGCCTGCGCCCGGAGATGTCGCTGGCCCAGGTCGCGGCGCGGATGGCCCAGAGCGGCCACCACCACCTGCCCGTGGTGGGACCGGAGGGGCGCCTGATGGGCGTCGTCTCCCAGAGCGACCTCGTCGCCGCGCTGCTGACCGAGGCCGCCGCCGGCGACGACACGTCCCGCGGGACCGCGCCGACCGACGACGCCGAGCGGCTGCCGGCGGGCCTTGCCGCCGGCATCGCCTAGTGCATCGATGACCGGGCGCATCGTCCTGGATCCGATATCCAGGACGATGCGCTCGACCCCGTTCAGGCGAAAAAGTCCCCGAGGAAGAAATCGACCGCTTGGGCCACCACGTCCGGGTTGTAGGCGTGCGGGCCGTCATATTCGACGTAGGTGACGTCGTAGCCCGCCCCTTTCAGCAGACGGGCATGGGTGCGGGCGCTGCGGTCGATCCCGATCTGCTCGTCGCGGGTCCCGTGCGACAGGAAGATCCTGGGGGCGCCGGCCTGCACCTGCACCGACATGAAACCGGCCGAGGACACGATCAGGTGGCTGACCCGGTCGCCGTTGGTGAGCCCGAGCGACAGGGCGTAGCTGCCGCCGTCCGAGTGGCCGGCGAAGGCGAGGTGGCGGGGATCGATCAGGAAGCGGTCGGCGACCTCGGCGAGCGCCCGGTCGAGCCGCTCCCGGTCGGGCCCGTTGCCGGCGATCACGAGATCCCAGGTCGGGTGGAGCGATTGCGGCGCGAGCAGCAGAAAGCCGCGCTTCTGCGCGTGCGTCTCCAGCATCGGCAGGATCTTCTCGGCACTGCCGCCGCCGCCGTGGAATAGCACCACCAGCGGCGTCGGCAGGCGCGCATCGATGTGCTCGGGCACGCGGATCAGCGCGTCGCGGGTCTCGAACAGGCCGAGCGCGTGGCGGCCGGGGGGAAGCGGCGGCTTGGTCGGCAGCCGCGGCAGGAAGGCGAGACGGCCGGCGAGACGGGGATCGAGGGGCGCGTTCGGGTCGGTCGCGGAGGACATCGGATGCATCCCTGGTGGCCCTCACTTGAACGCCGGCGTCCCGGAGCGCGAGTCCCCTCCCCGCAGGGAGGAGCGCGCACCGGCTGGCGCAGCGGGCGATTCGGCGTGCGGGCTGAGCCTTGAAACGAAGAAGACCGCGGCGCCTTTCGGCACCGCGGTCCGGTTCAGTCGCGCGGAGAAGCCAAGCGGCGTCAGGCGCCCTTCTTCTTCAGCGTGCTCTGCGGGTTGAGGCTGCCGATATTGCCGCTCTCGCTGCCGGCGGCCGGGTCGATCACCGCGTTGATGAGGGTCGGCTTGCCGGAATCCATCGCTTCATCGACGGCCCGCTTCAGCTCGTCCGGCGTGGTGACGTTCACGCCGACGCCGCCGAAGGCTTCCATCATCTTGTCGTAGCGGGAATCCTTGACGAAGACGGTGGTGCCGGGATCGCGGCCGGTCGGATCGATGTCGGTGCCGCGGTAGATGCCGTTGTTGTTGAAGATCACGATGCAGACCGGCAGCTCGTAGCGGCAGACGGTCTCCACCTCCATGCCGGAGAAGCCGAAGGCCGAGTCGCCCTCGACCGCCAGCACCGGCTTGCCGGTCTCGACGGCGGCCGCGACGGCGAAGCCCATGCCGATGCCCATCACGCCCCAGGTGCCGACGTCCAGGCGCTTGCGCGGCTGGTACATGTCGATGATGCCGCGGGCGAGGTCGAGGGTGTTGGCGCCCTCGTTGACGAGGATCGCGTCGGGACGCTCCTTGATGACGGTGCGCAGCGCGCCCAGAGCCGAGTGGAAGTCCATCGGCGAGGTGTTCTTCATCAGCTTCGGCGCCATCTTGGCGATATTCGCCTCGCGCTTCGAGCGGATGGTCTCGAGCCAGTTCTGCGGCGCGCCCTTCCAGTCCTTGCGGATGCCGTCGAGCAGCGCCTCGACGCAGGAGCCGATGTCGCCGACCATCGGGGCGGCGATCTCGACGTTCGAGTCCATCTCGCGCGGCTCGATGTCGATCTGGATGAAGCGCTTGGAGCCGGGCTCACCCCAGGTCTTGCCCTTGCCGTGCGAGAGCAGCCAGTTCAGGCGCGCGCCGACCAGGACGACGACGTCGGAATCCTTGAGCGCGGTGGAGCGCGCGGCACCCGCCGAGAGCGGATGGGTGTCGGGCAGCAGGCCCTTGGCCATGCTCATCGGCACGTAGGGGATGCCGCTCTCCTCGATGAGCGCGCGCACCGCCTCGTCGGCCTGGGCGTAGGCCGCGCCCTTGCCGAGGATGATCAGCGGACGCTCGGCCGACTTCAGCAGGTCCAGCGCCCGGGCGACGGAGGCGGGGGCCGGGATCTGGGCCGGGGCCGGGTCGAT
>NZ_BPRD01000167.1 GCF_022179745.1 Methylorubrum podarium | reverse complement strand
CGACCGCAAGGTCTCGCGATGCTTCTCGCATCCGCGAGACCTTGCGGTCGTTCGGCCTGCGGTCCGACGTGAAGGCATCCCGCGCGGCCCCGGACCGACCGGACGCGGCGCGGGCGGAGGGTTGACGAATGGGCGGAGGGCTCCCACCCAAACGCCGCCGCATGCCGTACGGCATGGGACAGGTCCGGACAGGGTCCGACGAGTGCGACCTGACCTTCACGGTCGACCTGATCGGTGTCCGCCGCGACGCCACGCGCGGCCTGCAGGCCGGAGACGTGTTGGAGGTGGACCTCGTGGCCGGCGCGGGCGCCAGCACCGCAGTCTGCCGCACCGCCGACGGGGCGACCGTCGGCGCCCTCGCCGCGTTCCGCGGCCTCGTGAGCCTGCTCGGCTGCCTCGACCAGGGGGTGCGGTTCGAGGCCCTCATCGAGGATGTCGGCGCGACGCGCTGCACCGTTACGGTCACGAGGGCCGAGGCGTGAACGTCGTCGGCGGCACATATTTCGAGAGCTGCGCGTTCCCCGCCTGGGCCGGCCTGTTCGGTTCGGGCGCGCGCGCCGCCATGGCGGTGAGCGCGCTGTCCCCGGGCACCCGCCTGAGCACGTATGCTTACGCCGAGTCGGCCGGCGACCTCCGGGCGACCATGGCCGCCTTCGAGGTCGAGACGGACATCGTCGCCATCGGGGAGCGGCTCGAATTCGAGTATTGGCATCCCCTTCGCAAGAGCTGGGTTCCCGAGGCCGGCCGGCGCTACGCCGACCTGGCCGTCACCGGCGACGTCGTGCTCGGGTTCGGCATGCTGGAGGGCACGGCCCGGCTCACGGCCGGCCGGGCGGTCTACGACCCGCGCTCCGCCGACCCCGCGTCCTCCTTCGTGCGTTCCGGCTCGCGGGCGACGGAGCAACTCGCCTACGTGGTGCAGGATGCCGACTTGGTCCGGCTCGGGCCGCTCCCGGACCCGCGCGACGCCGCGACCGGCGTCATGGCCCGCGAGGGCGCCACGCTCGTCGTGTCGCGCCACGCATTCGGCGGTGCCACGGTGTACCGGGGCGACGCCCCCGGCATCCCGGTGCCGGCGTACGCCGCCCGCCGCTGGTTCAGGATCGGGGCCGGCGACGTCTTCTGCGCGGCCTTCGCGCATTATTGGGGCGAGCGTGGCTTCGACGCCGTGGGGGCGGCCGACCTCGCGTCCCGCTGCGTGGCGTGGTTCAACGACGGGGCTCGGTTGCCGCTGCCTCCGCCGGACGAGCTCGAAGGGATGGAGGCGGTGCCCGGGCGCCCCGCGTCGGGTTGCCGGGTCTACCTGTCCGGACCGCGCCGGACCATGGCCCAAAGATGGCTCTTCGACGAGGCGGCCGCTTACCTCGACGCGCTCGGGTTCAGGACGGAGACGGCGTTTGCGGACGACGGCCCCCGCTCACCCACGCGAGCGAATTGGCCGCCCCGGCCTCGCGTGCCCCATTCAGCCCTCCTAGCCCTGGGCGACGTCGCCGACCTCGGGACGAACCTTCACGTCGGCTACGCGCAAGCCAACGGCATGCCGGTGGTGCTGCTCGCCGAGACGGCCTCCGGCGGGGATTTGACGATGTTCTCGGGAAGCGGCTGCGAGGTGACGCACGATCTCGCCACGGCGCTCTACCGGACGTGTGTGGCATGCCTGCGGTGATCGGCGGCCGGGAGGGCACCCGTTGAGGCCGCCACGGTTTCCACCCGCTCCGGCGCGCCTGCGGGCGCCTGATCGCACGCCGTCCCCGTCCGGACCATCGGGGTCCGGCGATGGAGAGGGCGGGCCGGCGCAGGAGCGCTGGCAGGCGTTCCACGCCTTCCTGGCGGCACGCATGAACTCACGATGGGTGTTCCGCGGCTGCGCGTCGAAGGCCTTCGAGTGCAAGCCCAGCGCCGGCCGGGGCGCCGAGTTCGACCCGCGCCACGAACGGCAACTGTTCCAGGATTTCAAGCGCGAGGCCAGGCTGCACGTCGCGATGCCCGGGGCGACGGATTGGGACTGGCTGGCGCTGGGTCAGCATTACGGTCTCCCGACCCGCTTGCTCGACTGGACGACCAATCCGCTCATCGCCTGCTTCTTCGCCGTTGCCAGCCAGCCCGCGAACGAGGACGCCATCGTGTACGCGCATCCGCTCGGCGGCAGTTCCATGATCGACCCCGAGCGGGGTCCCGGCCCCTTCGAGATCGCCGAGGTCGGCTTCCTGCTGCCCTCCGCCCTGGCGCCCCGCATCGCGAGCCAGAAGGGCCTGTTCTCGGCCCACCCCGATCCGGCCTCGGCGTGGACGCCGCCCGGCATGGCGGAGAACAGCTTCGAGATCCCGCGGGACACCCGCGCGGTCTTCCAGCGCAACCTGTTCCAGCTCGGCGTGGATGCGGCCCACATCTGGGCCAGCCTCGAAGGCGTCTGCCTCTCGCTGACGTGGCAGTACCGCCTCCGAATCGGGCTCGGCGCGGCCTTGTAGCCCCCGCCGCTCGGAATCCCTGGATCATCCGGTCCGGACGACGGCGGTCCCGCCAAGCCGGTGCAGGCTTCGATATTCACCGGCCGGCGCGCCCTCTACCAACGCGCACGGCGTGGGTCAGGCACAGCAAGGGTTGCCCCCGTAGCTGCGCGGGGGTGGTGTGGATATCCTGTCGAAAACCGGACCACGCCTGGGATTTAGCGAAACGGAAGCGTGGGAGGAATTGGGATTTATCCGGGAGCTGCCACTCCCCAAGTCCTTGATGCCACACACCAATTTTCAAGCGAAAGTCGGTGGTGGAGCTGAGGGGATTCGAACCCCTGACCTCCGCAGTGCGATTGCGGCGCTCTCCCATCTGAGCTACAGCCCCGTCGAGGCGAGGGCCTTGTAGGCTTGTCCGCTTCGAGCTGTCAATTCCGGAATTTTCCCGCCCGCGCCCCGCGCATCCCGCGCCGGCGCGCGTTTGGGGCGACGAGGACCGATACCCCCCGCATGAACGCCCTGCTCTGGCTCATCACCACCATCATCCAGCTCTACATCTACGTCCTCGTCGCGAGCGCCGTGCTGAGCTGGCTCGTGGCCTTCAACGTGGTCAACGTGCGCAACCCGATCGTCTCGCAGATCGGCGAATTCCTCTACCGCGTCACCGAGCCGGCGCTGCGGCCGATCCGCAACCTGCTGCCCAATCTCGGGGGCGTCGACATCTCGCCGATCATCCTGATCCTGCTGCTGCTGTTCGTGCAGAAGCTCATCACCGACCTCTACATCCAGCTCGCCTTCTGACCCCGTTCCCGGCGCGACGTCTCCCCCGCGCAAAGCGCGGCATTGCGCGGGCGCCGGGCTGGTTGCTAAGGCGGTCGGGCGTCGGCTCGGCCGAAAAGCCGATGCAATGTCAGAAGTTTAGGGCCTCGTTCTGAATATCGTATTCAAGGCGGGGCCCCGCTCGGCCAGCAAGAGCCGCACAGGGAGCGACGCGCGCGCCATGAAGACCAATCCCGGCCGCTTCTTCGAGGATTTCCGCCTCGGGGAGACCATCCGCCACGCCACGCCCCGCACCGTCACCACGGGCGACGTGGCGCTCTACACCGCCCTCTACGGCCCGCGCTTCGCCGTCCAGTCCTCGGACGCCTTCGCCAAGGCGATCGGCTACCCGGCGAGCCCGCTGGACGACCTACTCACCTTCCACGTCGTGTTCGGCAAGACCGTGCCGGACATCTCCCTCAACGCCCTGGCCAATCTCGGCTACGCCGAGGGCGGCTTCCACCGCCCGGTCTATCCCGGCGAGACGCTCTCCACCGTCTCCGAGGTGATCGGCCTGAAGGAGAGCTCCAACCGCCAGACCGGCGTGGTCTACGTGCGCTCCACCGGCTCCGATTCCTCGGGCCGGACCGTGCTGAGCTATTGCCGCTGGGTTCTCGTGCGCAAGCGCGACCCCGAAGCGAAGATCGCCGAGGAGCACGTGCCCCAGCTCGCCAAGGTCGTGAACCCGGCCGACCTCGCGGGTGCCCTGCCCCCGCTCGATCCGGCGGCCTACGACGACGCGCTGGCCGGCAGCCCGCACCGCTTCGGCGATTACGCGGTCGGCGAGAAGATCGACCACGTCGACGGCATGACCGTCGAGGAGGCCGAGCACCAGATCGCCACGCGCCTGTTCCAGAACACCGCCAAGGTCCATTTCGACGCGGTGGCGACGCGGGAGACCAAGTTCGGCAAGCGCCTGATCTATGGCGGCCACGTCATCTCGCTCGCCCGCGCCCTGAGCTTCAACGGCCTCGCCAACGCGTTTGCCATCGGCGGCATCAATGCCGGCCGCCACGTCGCGCCGCTGTTTGCGGGCGACACGGTCTACGCGTGGTCCGAGGTGCTGGAGACCGCCGAACTCCCCGGCCGCAGCGATGTCGGCGCGCTGCGCCTGCGCACGGTGGCGGCCAAGAACCAGCCCTGCACTGCCTATCCGGACAGGCAGGGCGAGGGCTACGACCCGTCGGTGATCCTGGATCTCGATTACTGGGCCTTCATCCCGCGTTGAAACGTCGGCCCGTAAACGGCTGACTTGACTAAGAAAAGAGCCCGGCCACGGCCTGACGCAACGGGTTGGCCGGGTTCGACAGGAGGCGGAGCGCCATCGCGCAGGCGATCACGACGAGGAGCGGCCGGATCAGCCGGGCGCCGAGGCGCACGGCCAGCGCCGAGCCGACCTGGGCGCCGAGGAAGGCGCCGACCGCCATGGCGAGTCCCACCGGCCAGATCACCGCGCCCTGGAGCGTGAACAGGGCGAGGCTTCCGACATTGCTCGCGGCGTTCGAGAGCTTGGTGTGGGCGGTGGCGCGCACCACGCCGAGCCCCAGCAGGGTGACGAAGCCGATCATGTAGAAGGAGCCGGCGCCCGGCCCGAACACGCCGTCGTAGAAGCCCACGGCCGGCGCCAGGGTCACGGCGAACAAGCCGGGGGTGATGCGCGCCGCCGCGTCCTCGTTGCTCATCCGCCGCGCCGTGGCGAAGTAGAGCGCGATGCCCACGAGCATCAGCGGCACCAGGGCGTCGAGGACCGGGCGCGGCAGCAAGCTGACGCAGAGCGCGCCCGCGATCGAGGCGAGGCCGGCGCCGAGCGCGGCGGGGGCGGCCTCGCGCCAGCGGATCAGGCCGCGCCGGGCGAAGGCGATCGTGGCCGAGACCGAGCCGGCGCTGCCCTGGAGCTTGTTGGTGGCGATGGCGCTCACGGGGTCGAGCCCGGCGAGCAGCAGGGCCGGCAGGGTCATCAGCCCGCCGCCGCCGGCGATGGCATCGATGGCACCCGCCACCACGGCCACGCCGAACAGGCCCGCGACCGTCTCAAGCTCAACACTCATCGGGGATCCCAAAGGGCCTCAGACCCTTTGGCGGGTTGTCAGGGCGGCGCCCTGACGTCGGCGGAGCCGATTCGCAGGGCTCTGCCCTGCACCCGCGAAAGGACTCGTCCTTTCGAATCCATGATCACGACTGCCCAATCTGGGCAAGCCTTCAGGCGGCGGCACGCTCCGCGCG
>NZ_BPRD01000166.1 GCF_022179745.1 Methylorubrum podarium | reverse complement strand
GGAGGTGGGGGTGGTGCCGGATCGAGCGCGGCGGTGCCGTCTGCACCACCCCCACCCCAAACCCCTCCCCACAAGGGGGAGGGGACAGACCATGCCTTGACCGAAGCGATCAACCGGATGGCGTCTTACACCAGGTACTGCTCGCTGATCGCCGCCCCGAGCCCGTTGTTCTCGGCGATGAAGCCCTGGATGAACTCGTGCAGGCCCGAGGCGAAGATGCGCTCGATGTCGGCGCTGCGCAGCTTCGCCCGCAGGTTGCTCGCCAGACGCTGGCTCTCGCCGCGGCGGCCGTAGGCGTCGGCGATGAGGTCGAGATGCTCCACCAGCATCCGGTAGCAGCTCGCGAGCGAGCGCGGCATCTCGGGATTGAGGATGAGCAGGTCGGCGACCAGCACCGGCTTGATGCTCTCGCGGTAGACCCAGTGATAGGCGTTGAAGGCCGAGACCTCGCGCAGGATCGTGGTCCACTGGAAGTAATCGAGCGAGCCGCCGACCCGCTCGGTCGCCGGCAGCAGGATCTGGTACTTCACGTCGAGGATGCGCGCGGTGTTGTCCGCCCGCTCGATGGCGGTGCCGGCGCGGGTGAACCAGTAGGCGTCGTTGCGCAGCATCGTCCGGTAGGCCGAGCCGTCGAAGGTGAGCGAGACGCGCTTCACCCAGTCGAGGAACTGCGTGAACTCCTCGCGCGAGAGGTCGCGGCCCTCGTAGGAGCGAAGCTCCAGCCACGCGCCGTTGATCGTGTCCCACATCTCGGTGGTGAGCGCCGTGCGGATCGAGCGGGCGTTCTCCCGCGCCGTGGCGATGCAGGAGCGGATCGAGGACGGGTTGTGGGGCGAGAAGGCCAGGAAGTTGCAGACGGTGTGCTCGTTGACCGCGTCGTAGAGCGTCTTGAACAGCTCCGGGTCGCCCGCCGAGGACAGGGCCGAGGCCCATTCGTTCGAGGTGCGGCCGCCGTAGCTCGACGGCAGGGCCGCGAGCCGGTGTGCCGCATCGAGGATGCGGGCCAGGAAATCCGCCCGCTCGGCGTAGCGCGAGAGCCAGTAGAGATTGTCGGCAGTCCGGGACAGCATGGGGTCAGCTCGCGGGCGCGGTGGCGACCGGGACGGCAGATGCGCGGTGTTTCATCACCGACGCCGCCCGGCCCGCCGAAGACATGCAAAACGAACGGGCGATCTGCTCAGGCATCGAGCACCCACGTGTCCTTGGTGCCGCCGCCCTGGCTCGAATTGACCACGAGCGAGCCCTCCTTCAGCGCGACGCGGGTCAGGCCGCCCGGCACGATGCGGATCTCGTCGGCGCCCGCCAGCACGAAGGGGCGCAGATCGACGTGGCGCGGGGCGACGCCCGAGGCGACGAAGGTCGGGCAGGTCGAGAGCGAGAGCGTCGGCTGGGCGATGAAGTTGTCGGGCGCGTGCCGCAGCTTCTTGGCGAACTCGTCGATCTCCCGGCGCGTCGCGTGCGGGCCGACCAGCATGCCGTAGCCGCCCGAGCCGTTGACCTCCTTCACCACGAGATCCTTCAGGTTGTCGATCACGTAGGAGAAGGCCTCCCGCTCGCGGCAGCGATAGGTCGGCACGTTGTGCAGGATCGGCTCCTCGCCGGTGAAGAACTTCACGATCTCCGGCATGTAGCTGTAGACCGCCTTGTCGTCCGAGATGCCGGTGCCGACCGCATTCGAGAGCGTGACGTTGCCCCGCTCGTAGGCGTTCATCAGGCCCGGCACGCCGAGAACCGAGTCGGGGCGGAAGACGAGGGGATCCAAGAAGTCGTCGTCGAGGCGGCGGTAGATCACGTCGACGCGGCGCGGCCCCTCGGTGGTGCGCATGTAGACGACCTCGTCCTTGGTGAAGAGGTCGCCGGCCTCCACCAGCTCCACGCCGAGCTTGTCGGCCAGGAACGAGTGCTCGTAGAAGGCCGAGTTGTAGCGGCCGGGCGTCAGCAGCACGACGGTCGGGTCCCGCGTCGCGGAGGCGGGGGCGAGGCTGCGCAGGGTCGCGAGCAGGGCGTCGGGATAGTTCTCGACCGGGGCGACGCGGTGGCGGGAGAACAGCTCGGGGAAGAGCCGCATCATCACCTCGCGGTTCTCCAGCATGTAGGAGACGCCGGACGGGGTGCGGGCGTTGTCCTCCAGCACGAAGAAGTCGTTCTCGCCGGTGCGCACGATGTCGATGCCGGCGATGTGGACGTAGAGGTCGTGCGGCACGTCGAAGGCGCGCATCTCCATGCGGTAATGCGGGTTGCGGTAGACGAGGTCGGGCGGGATGATCCCGGCCTTGATGCACTCCTCCGCGCCGTAGATGTCGTTGATGAAGGCGTTGAGCGCGGTGACCCGCTGCTTGAGGCCGCGCTCCAAAAAGTCCCATTCGGGCTTGGTCAGCACCCGCGGGATGATGTCGAAGGGGATCAGCCGCTCGGTCGATTCGTTGGCGCCGTAGACGGCGAAGGTGATGCCGATGCGCCGGAACAGCATCTCGGCCTGGCTGCGGCGGGTGTTGAAATGCTCCGGCGGCGTGTTGTCGAGCCAGGTCTTGAGGATGTCGTAGGCTTCGCGGACGGCGGCCGGTTCCGGCTGCTCCGATCCGCCCCCGTTCATCTCGTCGAACGCCGTGAGCGCCATCCGCGCGGTTCCCCCTGATGTCTCGTCCGGCCGGAGCAAGAGGCAGGCCACCCGGATCGATGCCGCGCGTCCCGTCCCCGCATCGCCCCGACCTGCCGTGGCGGCTGCCCCGGACGGTGGCCGCCCGCGCCCCGTTCGGAGGCGGTTTGCCGGACAACCTGTCATCGATGTAGCGGACGGCCGGCGCTCGCCCATCCCTCCCGGCCCCGCCGTCCGCTCCGGAAACGGGGACACGTCGGAGACGCGCGTCATGCGACATCCGATTGATCCCTTCGGGATGGCGGATGTCGGCGACGCTCAAGCGCCGCGCGGGCTCGCTGATCCGGTTCGCCCTCTGATCAAGCGGGAACCGGATCAGATCAGCTGGAGCCCTTTCAGGCTCGCATGCCCGTCGCGGCCGAGGATGACGTGGTCGTGCACCACGATCCCGAGGGGATCGAGCACCGAGACGATCTCCCGGGTCATGCGGATGTCGGCCCCCGACGGGGTCGGGTCGCCAGAGGGGTGGTTGTGCGCCAGGATGATCGCGGTGGCCGAGAGTTCGAGCGCCCGGCGCGCCACCTCGCGGGGATAGACCGGGGTGTGATCGACGGTGCCGCGGCCCTGGACCTCGTCGGCGATCAGGTGGTTGCGCCGGTCGAGGAACAGCACCCGGAACTCTTCGCGGCCCGAGAAGGCCATGGTGGCGCGCAGATAGTCGAGGAGCGCGCTCCAGGACGAGAGCAGCGGCCGGCCGGCGATGGCGCCGCGGGCGAGCCGCCGGCCCGCGGCCGCGATCAGCTTGAGGTCCGCGGCGACGCCGGCGCTGACGCCCTCCACCTCGGTGAGCCGGGCGGGCTCGGCGCTGACGACCTCGGCGAACGAGCCGAAGCGGCGGATCAGCGCCTTGGCGAGCGGCTTCACGTCCCGCCGCGGGATTGCCCGGAACAGGACGAGTTCGAGCAGTTCGTAGTCGGCCAGCGCCTCGGCGCCGGCCTCCGTGAAGCGGGCACGCAGGCGCTCGCGATGGCCGTGATAGTGCGGCGTCTCCCCGGCGGAGGTCGGAACCTCGGCGAGCCCCGGCGGGGCGGGCGGTTCGGCCGGCCGGCGGGCCATGTCCGGCGGCCGTCAGTCGGCCCGGAACCCGTGGGGCTCGATCCCGTGGGGCTTGGGCTGGTCGAGCCCCCTGGGCGAGAGCGTGAAGATCTCGTAGCCGTCCTCCGTCACCGCCACCGTGTGCTCGAACTGCGCCGAGAGCGAGCGGTCGCGAGTCACGGCGGTCCAGCCGTCGGAGAGCACCTTCACCGCCGGGCGGCCGAGATTGATCATCGGCTCGATGGTGAAGAACTGGCCGGGTTTCAGCGGCACGTCGTAGCTCGGCTCGACGTAGTGCAGGATCGTCGGGGCGTCGTGGTAGACGCGGCCGAGCCCGTGGCCGCAGAAATCGCGCACCACCGAGCAGCGCTCGGCCTCCGCGTAGGCCTGGATCGCGCGGCCGATATCGTTGGTGGAGCCGCCGGGCCGCACCGCCCGGATGCCGCGCATCAGCGCCTCGTAGGTGATCTCGCACAGGCGCTGCGCCTTGCGCGGCACCTCGCCGATATAGGCCATGCGGCTCGAATCCCCGTGCCAGCCGTCGAGGATCAGGCAGCAATCGAGGTTGACGATGTCGCCCTCGCGCAGGGGCTTGTCGTTGGGGATGCCGTGGCAGACGACGTGGTTGATCGAGGTGCAGATCGACTTGCGGTAGCCGCGATAGAACAGCGAGGCCGGATAGGCCCCGTGATCCATGCCGAACTCGAAGGCGAGCCTGTCGAGATGCTCGGTCGTCACGCCGGGCTGGGCGGCCTCGACCAGGAGGTCGAGCGCCTCCGCCGTCAGGCGGCCGGCGCGGCGCATGCCCTCGAACCCCTCCGGACCGTGGATCGGCGGCTCCGGGGCGCGGCGCCCGCCATCGGCGACGGCTTGCTCTTCACGGCTCATGGAGGTTCGGGCGCTTCGGCAGATGAGATGAGGCGGTCGGCTTCGTCTTACGCCGCGCGAGGGCCGGCGCCAACCCGAGCGCGCGCCTCACCCGGGGCCATCGCCCGAAAGCGATCGCCCTCGAAACAAGCCCGGGATGCCTTGATGCGAAAACGGCTTCCGCTACATGGCGTTCCGCCTAAAAAGACAGCGATGCAGGTATGGTGACAACCTGCGGTCTCCCCGGAGACAGTCACGCTTGAGCGGGTGACGCCGCTCTTGGCCTTGGCCGGACACAGCATGGAGCCCCCTTCATGCGCGTGATCGGTCATGGTCGCCGAAGGCTCTGGTCGATCCGTGTCCGTTTCTCGAACGGAAGGGCACGACCATGAAGCTGAACCACATCAACCTCTACAGCCACGACATCGCGGCCGACCGGGCGATGTTCGAGCATTACTTCGGCCTGCGCACGCTCGTCGTGCGCGGCGACGTGATGGCGATCATGCAGGACGATGACGGGCTCGTCCTGATCGTCAATCATTTCGAGAAGAAGCGCGAAGGCTTCGACTATCCCGAGCAGCTCGACATCCTGCACATCGGCTTTATCGTCGAGTCGCGCGAGGCCGTCGACGCCCTGCACGCCGGCCTGAGCACGGACGGCTGGGCGGCGCAGGCGCCGCACGATACGCACGGCGCCTGGTCCTTCTATTTCCGAGCGAAGGGCGGCTATTTCGTCGAGGTCACGACCCGCACGCCGATCCGTCCGGAAGAAGCCTGGAAGGGTGATCGCCGTTAGAGCCTCGAGGATGTCGCGTGGTCGGCGGCGCGATCCGCCGACCCTTCCCCGAGGGGCTGTCGCAGCGGGGGGACCCTAGGCGGACGGCCGCGAACGCGCTAGACCACGGCCTCCGTTTCAGGGACGTGCGATGGCTGACAAGGCGGTTCCCCACTTCCACAATCAGGCCGGCGTGAGCGTGATCGCGGTGGGCTCGAAGGAGTTCATGTGCATCGGCGCGCTGCCGCCCTTCGATCATCCGCACGTCTTCCTCGACATGGGCAGCGACACCGAGATCATCTGCCAGTACTGCTCGACGCTGTTCCGCTACGACCCGAAGCTGAAGCCGGGCACGGCGGAGCCGGCGGGGTGCGTCTGGCACGACGCGGCGCCCCAGGAGGCCCCCAAGGCGGCCTGACGAGCGGCTCGTCCGTGGCGGCGCTCTCCATCGTCATCGTCGGCGCCGGGATCGGCGGGCTCACCGCCGCGCTGGCGCTGTCCGCTTCCGGCCATTCCGTCACGCTGATCGAGCGCCGGACCGGCTTCTCCGAGGTCGGCGCCGGGCTCCAGCTCTCGCCGAACGCCAGCGCGGTGCTGATCGGCCTCGGCCTCGGCGCGGCCCTGCGCCGGGCGGCCGACGAGCCGCCGGGCGTCACCGTGCGCGCCCTGGCCTCCGGCCGCGTCGTCGGCGGCATCCGCCTCGGACCGGGCATGCGCGAGCGCCACGGCGCGCCCTACTACGTGCTCCACCGCGCCGACCTCCAGACGATCCTCCTCGATGCGGTGCGCGGGCGCCCCGGCATCCGTCTCTGCGTCGGGCGCGAGGTATCGGGCCTCGCGGAAACGGACGACGGCGTCAGCCTGACGATGCGCAGCGTCGACGGCGACCGCAGCGAGAGCCTGAGCGCCGACCTCGTCGTCGGCGCCGACGGGGTGCGCTCGGCCCTGCGCCAGCTTTTCGACGCACGCCCCCTGCAGCTCCACCGCCAGGCGGCGTGGCGGGCGGTGATCCCGCGCGAGGCGGCCCCCGAGGCGCTCCAGGGCGACGAGACCGGGCTCTGGCTGGGTTCCGGGCGGCACGTCGTCCACTACCCGATCAACGGCGGCAAGCGGCTCAACGTCGTGGCGATCGTCCCCGAGCGCGAGGGCGACGAGGATTGGGGCCGGCTCGGCGACCCGGCGGTCCTGCGCGACCACTTTCCCGACGCGGCCGCGCCGCTGACGGATTTGCTGAGCCTGCCCGACACCTGGGTGGTGTGGTCGCTGGTGGACCGCCCGGCGGCGCGGCCGATGGCGCGGGGCCGGATCGCGCTCCTCGGCGACGCCGCCCATCCGGTGCTGCCGTTCCTGGCCCAGGGCGCGGCGCTCGCCATCGAGGACGCGGCGGTGCTGGCGGCGAGCCTTTCCGCGAAGGGCGGCGTCCCCGAAGCGCTGGCGGCCTACGCCGCGGCGCGCCGGTCCCGCGTGCGCGCGGTGCAGCGGGCCGCCCGCCGCAACGGCCGCTTCTACCACGCCGGCCGCCTGATCGGCTTCGCCCGGGACACGGTGATGCGCCGCCTCGGGCCGGACGGCATGAGCGACCGCTACGCCTGGGTCTACGGCTGGCGCCCGCCCGCTTGATCTGGCCCCGCCGGGCGGCTACCGCTGCCCGGATGCGGACGTGGCGAAACCGGTAGACGCACGAGACTTAAAATCTTGCGGCCGCAAGGCTGTGCGGGTTCGAGTCCCGCCGTCCGCACCAGCGGTTCGACGCAGCATCCTCGGAGCGTCGCGCGCCGATCTCGTCCCGCTTCCCGTCCCCTCAGCGCGTCATGCCCGGCTGAGCCGCCGCGAGCTGGACTCGCGGCTGGGCCAAGGCGAACTTCGCGCTCGACTGCCCGGAATGGCTGAGGAGCTGAAGGGTGGCCGCGCGGCCGATCAGTTCGGGCTTGGCGGCGGTCCGGTCCTGCGCCGCCGTGAACTTGTCCGCGAGCATGCCCGGACGGGCGAAGCCGTCCTTGGTGAGCACCCGCCACGTCACCTTCTGCGCCGTCTCCAGCTCCGCCACGGTGGCCGCGGGGGAGAAGACCGCCACGTAGCTCTGACGGAAGCCGCCGCGCTCCGCCGCGAAGGTGCAATCCGCGACCGGCGTGCGGCCGAAGACGAGGCTGGCCTCGGGCTTGGTCACGCAGGTGAGAATGCCGGCGGTCTGCTGGGCCGCGACCTCGGAGCCGAGGCCGTGCGCGGCGGCGGCACCCGCGGCGAGGATGCCGGCGGTGAAGGCGAGAGTGAGTCGACGCATGAGAGCCCCCTTGGCTGTCGGTGTTGGTTGGCCGCTTCGTTTCGAAACGTTGCCTTAACCATGAGGGGGCGCCGTTGCGGGCGTATTCCGTCGATTGTTGCGTGGGCGTAAGGCAGCGGGCGAGACGATGCGGGCGCTGCGCCTCGCAGGCTCCTCTCCGAATCTCCGGCCGCGCTCTCCACAGCCCTTGCGGGGCCGATGCTCGACGTGAGCGGCCGAGCCATGCAAGCCTCGCGCGGTGTCAGTCACCAAGCCCCAACTCTGCGCGCTGCTCGCCGACGCGCACGACGTCCCGGAGCGTGAGCGCGTCGCGGCGTTCCTCCGCGATCCGGCCACTCAGCTCATCGACAACCCGTTCTCGGCGACCCGCGCCGCGGCGGCGCGCAACACCTGGGCGGGACGGAGCTTCGACTTCCGTGTCATGGGCGTCGACGCCGCCGGCCTGTCCGACATGGTCAGCGCCCTGGCCGCGCTGCCGGTCGCGGAGCCGCTGATCGAGGAAGTCGCCCGCTCCGGTCCGCACACCGCGTCCATCCTCCTCGGTGCGGGCCGCGGCCGCGTGATCGGCGTCGCCCTGTACGGCAAGCCCGGCGTCCCGCTGCCGCGCTTCGTCGCGCGCCGGCCCCGCCGCCGGGCGGCGGCCTCGGCCCAGCTCGACCTGTTCGCCGATCTTCGCTGAGACGCGAAGGCGCTCGCCATCCGCGGCATCGGACCAGGCGTGAGATCCGCCCTACCCGCGCCCGACCGAGGCAGGGCTTCTCACAGGGGCCGGACACAGTCCGCGATGCGGCTCGGCGACCGGCCCCGCCTTCCGGCCCCATCGCGCGACCAGCGCCGCGCGTCCTGCCTCGAACGGGCGCCGATGCCGGGCGTGGTGATAGGCCACGAGGCCCATCCCCATCAGCGTCCCGGCCACGACGTCCGGCAGGTAGTGTCCGCCCGCGCCGAGGGTGGCGACGATGATCGCACCGTTGAGGAGGCCGGCGAGCGGCCCGATCACCGGCACCGGGGCGAGCGCCCAGGCGGTGAGCACCGCGAGGCAGGCGTGGAAGGAGGGGAAGGTGACGAGGCCGCGGATCTCCGAGAGCGCGAGCGTCGGCAGCGTCCCGTCGCGCAGGGCGTGCAGCGCGTCGAGATGCCAGAGGGCGCCGACGGTCTCGAGGTGGCCCTGCGGATAGACCTGCGGCGCGTAGAAGGCGTAGGGGCCGACCGCCGGGAACAGGGCCGAGACCGCGATGGAGGCGAGCAGCGCCAGCGTGAACAGCCGGGCATAGGCCCAGAGGCGGGCGACCCGCGACACCGCGCTCAGGGCGATGACGACGAGGCCGACCTGGGGGCCGCTCGAATGGTAGGCGAGGGCCAGCCCCCGTGACAGGTCGGGATGCTCGGCGAGGAAGCCGACCCAGCCGCGCCAGTCGAAGCCCAGCGCCGCCTCGACATGCGCGAGGACGGGATCGGCCAGCGGCGGCGCCAGCGTGGCGGTGAGGTAGTGCAGCACCGCCGCCGCGGTGGTGAAGGCGGCCAGATAGGCGCTCGACAGGGCCATGGCCCGCAGCTTCGGCTCCGGCTTGACGGCGCTGAACAGGAAGGCGAGCCCGAGCAGGACGGCCACCGCGCCGGACACGACGAGCAGACCGGTCCGAGCGACGCCGATTCCCGCGACGGCGAGCCAGACGGCGTCGAGGCCGACCAGGACGCCGACGAGCCCCCAGAAGCCCGCACCGGGCGCCGCGAGCCCCGCACTCGGCCGCCGCGGACGCGCGCCGACCGGTCGGCCGGCCAGCGGGTCGGCCACAGCTGAGCCGGTCCCGCATTCCTCGTCGAGCAGCATCCCTTCGTCGCTCCTTCCGGCGCGCGACCCGACGGCCGCCCCGGACGGGAAGACGCGGCAGCGACGGTTTTGTTCGGAATGCGGGTCGTTTCAGGCGCCCGGGACGGCGGTGTGGACGCGGCCCCTGTCCGCTGCCGGCCGATTCGCGTTCGCGGCGGGCATGAAGCTCTCGACCCGGTTGCGGCCCTCGTTCTTGGCCGCGTAGAGCGCGAAGTCGGCGGCCTTCAGCAGGTCGGCGGCCTGGATGCCGAAATCCTGCGTCCGCCCCCGCGCGGCGGTGACGCCGACGCTGACCGTCAACGGCGCCTCCGCGGAAAGCCCCGGATGGCGGATGGCGAGATCGACGACCGCGGCGCGGATCGCTTCGCCCGCCATCCGCGCCGCGGACGGATCGGCGCCCGGCAGCAGAGCCGCGAATTCCTCGCCGCCATAGCGTGCCGCGAGGCCGCCATGGGCCTCGACGGAGGCTTGAAGCGCCGCCGCCACCGCAACGAGGCAGCGATCCCCCTCGGCATGCCCGGCCGTGTCGTTCAGCCTCTTGAAGTGATCGATATCGATGAGGATCACGCCCAGCCACGCATCCCGCTCGCCGGCGAGGCCCCAGGCCGCCTCCAGCCGATCGGTGAAATGGCGGCGGTTCGACAGGGTCGTGAGCGAGTCGGTCTCCGAGAGCACGGTGAGGCGGGCGTTGGCGCGGGCGAGCGCCTCGGCCTGAAGCTTCACCCGCAGACCGATCAGGAAGGTCTTCCGGGCCTCCCATTCCCGCGAGTAGCAGAGCTTCAGCGGCACCAGGATCAGTCCGGAGACCAGCAAGGGCAGGCCGCTGCGCTCCGCGGTGCACAGCCCGAAGCCCAGGACGAGGCCGACATAGAGGACGAAGGAGCCGCCGCAGAACCACAGGCAGTGCCGGAACGGCAGCGGCGCGATCAGCCCCACCACCAGCGGCACGATGGTGGCGATGATGATGTAGACATCCGTGTGCGGGGCCGGCGCGAGGCGCGCGCTGTTGAGGACGACGACGATGTCGACGAGCGCGGTGGCGAGGACGGCGCCGGTGACCCGCACCATCGTCGGCCGCCCCCGCAGGGAGACGATCGCCGCCAGCGCGACCGGGCAGAAGACGCCGAGCGTCATCGCCAGCGGCACGACGAATCGCTCAGGACCGAACACCTCGCGGTCCATCACGAGCGAGATGATGTTGAACAGGGTGAAGACGGCGAGCCAGGACTGCACATAGAAGCCGTCCTGCCGAGCCGTCTCGGCCCGGTACTGCGCTTCGAGCACGTCCGGCAACTTGAGCCGGTACCAGGGACGGCTCAGGCCGGCTTCGATCGGCTGTAGCATCGATACGCCAAGTCAAGCCTCTGCTGCCCAAGCTTTACCTGAAGTGGTCGAGCTCCCTCAATGCCGAATGTCAATCAGGGTGTACGGAAGTGTATGTCGTCCGTCTCGCGTCATCCGATCGGCGGTGCCGAGACCGGGTCGCCGGCGACGCCGTGGCCGCGCTTGGCCGCCGCGCGGTTGACGATGCCGAAGCGAAGGACCGTCTCCTCCAGGTAGTCGATCGCCCTGGCGAGACCGCGGCGCGCCCGGTCCCACTCGTCGGCCTCGGCATCGTCGGGCGTCTCGGCCAAGGTCACGGACGCGATCAGCACGCGGTCGCGCTCGTCCTCGATCCGCCGGTCGCGCTCGACATGGCCGCGCACGTCGGCGTCGAAGGCGGCGATCACCGCCCAGGGCAGGTCGTCCTTCCGGCCGGCCGCCGGGAACGCAGCCGCGCGCCGCCGGGCCTCGGCGGCCGCCCCGCGCATCAGGTCTGCCAAGCTCACCGCCACCCCGCATCTCTCCTCAGCCCGGACGGGCACGCGCCCGGCCCCATCCCCTGCCAACGCCGGCCGCCCTTCCTAACGTTCGGGGTGTCCGGCATCGAGGGGCTTAGGGAACGATCGCCGGCCCCGGTCGCGACGGCGGGAACCCGGTGCCATGATCCTGCACGAAACCACGCCAAATCGCCCTGGATGACGCCATATTGCCTTCACACTTGCCGTGATCCTGCACGCGCCCCGCATGGGGCGACGAAGATCAGTATCGGCATTGGTGATGATTGATTTCGAGAACCTACCCTCTTGGGCCCGTCGTCGCCTGAACCGGCACGTCGCGCGCGGCGGCACCGGACTGGTCGTGCGCTGGATCGCGGTCCCGGCGGGACGCGGCGGTTCGAGCGAGGACGCGGATCGGGTCCCGTCCGCTTCCGGCGGTGCGGCGGATGGCGGCTCCGAACGCTCGCGCCCGCCGAACGGCTTGGGGGCATCACCGTCCGGTGGGCGCGGGCGACCGGCGGACGAATCCGTCGGCGCCGCGGAGGATAGGGCCGGCGCGCCGCTCCGACAGGGGTGGCCGATACGATTCTCGTCCGAACGCGGCGGAACGCCGGCCCATGGTTGAGAAAGCCCTCGCGGACCGCCGGCCCGCGACGTGCGCTGCGGCACCGGCATGATGCCACGACATGCCGCCGGCCACGAAAAGGGCATAAGCTCTGCTTTAGGTTTTCCGACATACGCTCGCTCTCCTGCCGAAGCTCGGCGCCGGAGGGGATTGGGCGCCACGTCGGACACGTGACTGTCCTCGGCAGAGCAATCGCCGGCGCCTCCGCAGGGGTGCGTCGGAAACCCATGGTGTTTCGATGAGACGGACGGGATTTCTCGGCCTCAGCCTCTTTCTTCTTGCCGCATCCGGCGCACCGGACCTCGGCCCCGCCCATGCCGGCGAGAGCGTGAGCGGACGGGCGCGGGTCCTGAGCGGCGACACGCTGGTCGTGGGCGGGCGCGTGGTCGGCCTCTACGGCGTGGCGGCGCCGGGCCTCAAGCAGACCTGCCTGAACGCCCAGGGTCAGAACTATGCCTGCGGCGCCTCCTCGGCCAAGGCGCTCGCCGCCCATCTGAAGGATGCGACCGTCACCTGCCAGATCCGCGAGACGGACAGCTACGGCCGCGCGCTCTCCGTCTGCCACCGGGACAAGGAAGATCTGAGCGCCTGGATGGCCGAGAAGGGCTTCGTCATGGCCGAGCGGGGCGGACGGGCCGCCTATGTCGGCGCGGAAACCGTCGCGTGGGGCAAGCGCCTCGGTCTTTGGGCGGGTTCGTTCGAGGACCCGACCGAGCGGCCGCGGACGAGCTACTCGAAGGCCAGCACGGTCGCCGACGCGCAGCCCGAGACGCACTGACCCTCCCGACGGGGGCCCAGGACGGCCGTACCGTCGAGGCGTCTCTCGGCAGGCTGGTGCGCCTTCGCACGGAGCGGGCCGGCGCGTGACCTTTGCGCCGCTTGCGGCCGGCCTGCTCCGGTGCCAACTAGGTCGCTCAGGCGCGCGGCCAGGGACGTTGCCCCGACGTCGCCCTTCGGACGTCGTCATCCTCCACGCCACGCCGTGCCTGCCCGGGCCCGTCGGCACCGGCGGCCCGCGTCAGGGAGTGATTGAGAAGCCATGCGTCGCCCGATCGCCGTCTCCGCCCTCCTGCTCTCCTGCCTGATGGCAGCGGCCCCCGCCCTCGCTCAGGATACGGGCGATTCCCGTCTGGCGCAGGCTGGTCGCACCGTTACCGCGACCGGTCAGACCAAGCCGCCGGCGCCGGGCATCCCGCAGGGACAGGTGACGCCGGCCTCCCAGGACCAGATGGTCAAGGCTCAGCGCGCCGCGCAGGCCCGCGACAAGGCCTGGGACGCCAAGATGAACAAGACGATGGGGTCGATCTGCAAGGGCTGCTGACCTGGCCGTCGCGGCCCGGATCGCCGCGGTTCTCCGAGCTCCCTTCTCCGCGCCCCTCTTGATCCAAGCCAGCACGCGACGCCGAAGCGACGGCACGGCGTTCGAACGCGTCCCGCGACCCGCTTCCGTATGCTTCCTCACGCTCTCGCGGGATCCTCCGCAGGCCGGGCGTGAGCCGCCTCCGGCGCGCGATTTCGGGTCGCTCCGGACTTGCACCCGCCACGCGTCCGTAGTATCGGGCACGCCTTCGCGACAGTCCTTGGGATGTTCGCATCCCTTCGTACGCGGTGACCGCGCCGGCGTTCCCACGCCGATAGCGCGGTCTCTCACATGAGCCGGGGACATCAGATCCCCATCAGGCGTCGTCCGCCGGGCAATACCGTCCGTGTGCGGAAACCCGCCTGAAACAAGGAAAGGTCACTCCCGTGATCCAGATGCAGACGAATCTGGACGTCGCCGACAATTCGGGTGCGCGCCGCGTGATGTGCATCAAGGTGCTCGGCGGGTCGAAGCGCAAGTATGCCGGCGTCGGCGACATCATCGTCGTCTCCGTGAAGGAGGCGATCCCGCGCGGCCGCGTGAAGAAGGGCGACGTCATGAAGGCGGTCGTCGTTCGCACCGCCAAGGACGTGAAGCGCGCCGACGGTTCGGTGATCCGCTTCGACAAGAACGCCGCCGTTCTGATCAACAATCAGAAGGAGCCGGTCGGCACCCGTATCTTCGGGCCGGTGCCGCGCGAACTGCGCGCCCGCAACCACATGAAGATCATCTCGCTCGCTCCTGAGGTGCTGTGATGGCCGCCAAGATCAAGAAGGGCGACACGGTCGTCGTTCTCACCGGCCGCGACGCGGGTCGCTCCGGCGAGGTCATCCAGGTCATGCCGAAGGAGGACAAGGCCCTCGTTCGCGGCATCAACCTGGTGAAGAAGCACCAGCGCCAGACCCAGAACCAGGAAGGCGGCATCATCTCCAAGGAGGCTGCCATCCACCTGTCCAACATCGCGGTGGCCGACGCCAACGGCAAGCCGACCCGTGTTGGGTTCCGCATCCTCGACGACGGGCGCAAGGTCCGGTTCGCCAAGACCACGGGGGATCAGATCGATGGCTGAGGCCGACAAGAACGCCTACGTCCCGCGTCTGCGCAAGCACTACGACGAGGTCGTCCGGCAGAAGCTGATCGAGCAGTTCGGGTACAAGAACCCGATGCAGGTCCCGCAGATCGAGAAGATCGTCATCAACATGGGCGTCGGCGAGTCCACCGCGGATTCGAAGAAGGCCACCGTTGCCGCGGGCGACCTCGCGCTCATCGCCGGCCAGAAGCCGGTCATCACCCGCGCCCGCAAGGCGATCGCGACCTTCAAGGTCCGCGAGGGCATGCCGATCGGCTGCAAGGTGACCCTGCGCAAGGCCCGCATGTACGAGTTCATCGACCGCCTGATCACGATCGCGCTGCCGCGCGTCCGTGACTTCCGCGGCCTGAACCCGCGCTCCTTCGACGGCCGCGGCAACTACGCCATGGGCCTCAAGGAGCACCTCGTGTTCCCGGAGATCTCCTACGACAAGGCGGAGCAGACCTGGGGCATGGACATCGTCGTCCAGACGAGCGCCACCACGGACGAAGAGGCCAAGGCTCTCCTCGCCCATTTCAAGTTCCCGTTCCGGCAGTAAGCGGCGGCAACGTCGCTTAGACGCGGACACTGGAGACAGACATGGCTAAGAAAAGCTCAGTCGAGAAGAACAACCACCGCAAGGATCTGGTGAAGCGCTTCGCCGAGAAGCGTAAGGCCCTCCTTGCCATCGCCAACGATGAGTCCCGCGAGATGGAGGAGCGCTTCGAGGCGCGCCTGAAGCTCGCGGAACTGCCGCGCAACTCGTCGGCCACCCGCATCCGCAACCGCTGCGAGATGACCGGCCGTCCGCGGGCCTACTACCGTAAGCTCGGCATCTCGCGCGTCGCTCTGCGCGAGCTCGGCAACCGGGGTCTGATCCCCGGCCTCGTGAAGTCCAGCTGGTAAGGGGAGGCATCCATGGTGAACGATCCCGTGGGTGACATGCTCACCCGCATCCGCAACGGCCAGAGCCGTCGCCGCAACGTCGTCCAGACCCCCGGCTCGCGCCTGCGCGCCTCGGTCCTCGACGTCCTGAAGTCCGAGGGCTACATCCGCGACTACGCGGTGTCCGACCTCGGCAACGGCCGCACCGAGTTCCAGATCGAGCTCAAGTACTACGACGGTCGTCCGGTCATCCGGGAGATCAAGCGCGTGTCGAAGCCCGGCCGCCGCGTCTACTCGTCGGTTGGCGAGCTGCCGCGCGTCGCCGACGGCCTCGGCGTTACCATCATCTCGACCCCGCAGGGCGTCATGGCCGATCACGAGGCGCGCGAGCGCAACGTCGGCGGTGAAGTGCTCTGCAAGGTGTTCTGATCCGGAGGACAGCGACATGTCTCGCGTAGGCAAGAAGCCCGTCCCCGTCCCGTCCGGCGTCACCGCCACGGTCACGGGTCAGACGGTGAAGATGAAGGGCTCGAAGGGCGAACTCCAGTTCGTCGTCCCGCCCCAGGTCGTCGTGGAGTTCAAGGACGGGGCCGTTCAGGTCGCGCCCAAGGACCAGTCGAAGCAGGCCCGCTCCCTGTGGGGCACCTCGCGCGCCCAGGTGGCGAACCTCGTCGAGGGCGTCTCCAAGGGCTTCGAGAAGAAGCTCGAGATCACCGGCGTCGGCTACCGCGCCGCGATGGCCGGCAAGGCGCTCAAGCTCTCGCTCGGCTACAGCCACGACATCGAGTACGAGATCCCGGCCGGGATCACGATCACGACCCCCAAGCCCACGGAGATCGTGGTGGCGGGCATCGACCGGCAGCGCGTCGGTCAGGTCGCGGCGGAGATTCGCGAGTATCGCGGTCCCGAGCCCTATAAGGGCAAGGGCGTGAAGTACGCTGGCGAGTTCATCTTCCGCAAGGAAGGCAAGAAGAAGTAAGGAGGGCGATTCATGTCGAACAAGAACGAAGCCCTCCTGCGCCGCAAGGCGCGGGTCCGTCGGGCCCTCAAAGCCACCGCCAACGGCCGTCCGCGGCTGTCGGTGTTCCGCTCGTCCAAGCAGATCTACGTCCAGGTCATCGACGACGCCGCGGGCCGCACGCTCGCCGCCGCGTCCAGCCTCGACAAGGATCTCAAGGCCAGCCTCAAGACCGGCGCCGACAAGGCGGCGGCCGAGGCGGTGGGCAAGCTCGTCGCCGAGCGCGCCAAGGCCGCGGGCGTCACCAAGGTCGTCTTCGACCGGTCGGGCTACATCTTCCACGGCCGCGTCAAGGCTCTCGCCGACGCCGCCCGCGAGGGTGGCCTGGACTTCTGAGGCACCTCTTCCCTCCCCCTTGCGGGGAGGGACCGAGGGTGGGGGTCGCGACGAGGTTCAGTCGCCTCATTCGGCCCCACCCCTACCCCCTCCCCGCAAGTGGGAGGGGAGATCGAGCGAGCGGGCGTCACGCGCCCGCGCCAGTGAGATGAAGTGGAAAACAAATGGCACGTGAACGCGAGGGTCGTCGCCGCGACGACCGCGAGGAGCGCGACAGCGAGTTCGTGGACAAGCTCGTCCACATCAACCGCGTCGCCAAGGTGGTGAAGGGTGGCCGTCGCTTCGGCTTCGCGGCGCTCGTCGTCGTCGGCGACCAGAAGGGCCGCGTCGGCTTCGGCCACGGCAAGGCCCGTGAGGTGCCGGAGGCGATCCGCAAGGCGACCGAGGCCGCCAAGCGCGGCCTGATCCGGGTGTCGCTCCGCGAGGGCCGCACCCTGCACCACGACGTCAACGGTCGCCACGGCGCCGGCAAGGTGATTTTGCGCGCGGCGCCTCAGGGCACGGGCATCATCGCCGGCGGCCCGATGCGCGCCGTGTTCGAGACGCTCGGCATGCAGGACGTCGTCGCCAAGTCGCTCGGCTCGTCCAACCCCTACAACCTCGTGCGCGCCACCTTCGACGCGCTCAAGAACGAGGACAGCCCGCGCTCGGTCGCGGCCCGTCGCGGTCTCAAGGTGTCGGCCCTCCAGGCCCGTCGCCGCGATGCCGACCCGGCCGACACCTCCGAAGCGGCCGTCGCGTAAGGGGAGGACAGCATGGCTTCCAAGACTGTCCGCATCGAGCAGATCGGTTCGCCGATCCGCCGCGAGGCCTCCCAGCGCGCGACGCTGATCGGCCTCAAGCTGAACAAGCTGCACCGCGTCGCCGAGCTGGAGGACACTCCCTCGGTCCGCGGCATGATCCGCAAGGTCGCGCACCTCGTGCGCGTCCTCGACGACGCCGCGGCGTGAGGAGGGCTTACCCATGAAGCTCAACGAGATCCGCGACAACGAAGGCGCGACCAAGAACCGGATGCGCGTCGGCCGGGGCATCGGCTCCGGCAAGGGCAAGACCGGCGGACGCGGCGTGAAGGGTCAGAAGGCCCGCACCGGCGTGTCCATCAAGGGCTTCGAAGGCGGCCAGATGCCGCTGCATCGTCGCCTGCCGAAGCGCGGCTTCAACAACATCCACGCCCACGACCTGAACGAGGTGAACCTCGGTCGCGTCCAGGCGGCGGTGGATGCCGGCAAGCTCGACGCCAGCGCCCCCGTGACCGTCGATGCGCTGGTGAAGGCCGGCATCATCGCCCGGGCCCGCGACGGCGTGAAGCTGCTCGGCGTCGGCGAGCTCACCGCGAAGCTCAGCTTCGAGGTGACCCGCGCCTCCAAGTCGGCCGTCGAGGCTGTCGAGAAGGCCGGTGGCTCCGTGACCACGACCTTCGCCGCCGGCGTCGCCCACCGCGGCACATCCGACAGCGCGGTTGCGTCGGCCTGACGCCACCATTAAGTCGAACGCCGAAGCGGCGGCCCGTGCTCGCACGCGGCCGCCGCTTCCGCTTTCAGGGACCGTTCGAGACGCGTCCCGACGGCATTTTCCGGGATACGAGACATGGCCTCAGCCGCCGAGCAGCTTGCCGCCAACCTGAATTTCGGCGCCATCGCCAAGGCCGACGAGCTCAAGAAGCGCATCTGGTTCACGCTGGGTGCGCTCATCGTGTTCCGGCTCGGTACCTACATCCCGATCCCGGGCATCGATCCCGAGCAGTTCGCGCGGAACTTCCAGAACCAGGCCGGCGGCGTGCTCGGCATGTTCAACATGTTCTCGGGCGGCGCGGTCGAGCGCATGGCGGTCTTCGCGCTCAACATCATGCCCTACATCTCGGCCTCGATCATCGTTCAGCTCCTCACCTCGGTCGTGCCGAGCCTGGAGGCGCTGAAGAAGGAGGGCGAGTCGGGCCGCAAGGTCATCAACCAGTACACCCGCTACCTCACGGTGGTGCTGGCGCTGGTCCAGTCCTGGGGCATCGCCTTCGGCCTGCAGGGCTCGAACGCGGTCATCACGCCCGGTCCGTTCTTCATCCTCTCGACCGTGGTCACGCTCACCGGCGGCACGCTGTTCCTGATGTGGATCGGCGAGCAGATCACCTCGCGCGGCATCGGCAACGGCTCCTCGCTGATCATCTTCGCGGGCATCGTCGCCCACCTGCCGGCCTCGATCTTCGGCGCGCTGGAGCTGACCCGCACGGGCGCGCTCTCGCCGGCCATCCTGCTCGGCGCCGCGGTCGCGGCGGTCGCGCTGATCTACTTCATCGTGTTCATGGAGCGCGCCCAGCGCCGGCTCCTGATCAACTACCCCAAGCGCCAGGTCGGCAACCGCATGTACGAGGGCCAGTCCTCGTTCCTGCCGCTCAAGCTCAACACGTCGGGCGTGATCCCGCCGATCTTCGCCTCCTCGCTGCTGCTGCTGCCGACCACCGTGGCGAGCTTCTCGGCCAACCAGGGCTCGACCGGCATCCTCGGCACGCTGACGGCCTATCTCGGCCACGGCCGGCCGCTCTACATGCTGGCCTATGCCGGGCTGATCATCTTCTTCACGTTCTTCTACACGGCCATCGTCTTCAACCCGCAGGAGACCGCCGACAACCTGAAGAAGCAGGGCGGCTTCATCCCCGGCATCCGCCCCGGCGAGCGCACCGCCGCCTTCATCGACAAGGTGCTGACCCGCATCACGGTGATCGGCGCGGCCTACCTCACCTTCGTCTGCCTCGTGCCGGAGATCGTGGCCTCCTACACCTCGGCCGCCCTCGGCTTCGGCGGCACCTCGCTGCTGATCGTGGTCTCGGTCACCATGGACACGGTGGCACAGATCCACGGGCACCTGATGGCGCACCAGTACGAGGGCCTCGTGAAGAAGGCCAAGCTGCGCGGCGCCTCGACGACGCGGCGCCGCTGAGCATCCACGTTCGACAAAGGTTCGGTGGACGCGCGCGCCGGAATTGCGCATCACAGCGGTGTGACGACGGCGCGGCCTCTTGAAGGCAGGCGCGCCGCCCATGAAGAACGAGCCCGGCGCCGGGCCTTGAGGACGGGGAGACGCTATGCGGATCATTCTGCTCGGACCGCCGGGAGCGGGAAAGGGTACGCAGTCCGAGCGCATCGTGGAGCGCTACAGCGTTCCGCAGCTTTCGACCGGTGACATGCTGCGCGCGGCGGTCGCCGCCGAGACGCCGGTGGGCCTCGAGGCGAAATCGATCATGGAGAGCGGCGGCCTCGTGCCGGACGCGGTGGTGGTCGGCATCGTCGCCGACCGCATCGAGGAGGCGGACGCCAAGAACGGCTTCATCCTCGACGGCTTCCCGCGCACGGTGGAGCAGGCCAAGGCCCTCGACGCGATGCTCGCGGAGAAGGGTATCGCCCTCGACGCGGTGGTCGAGTTCGTCGTCGACGAGAACGCGCTGGTGGGCCGCATCGCCAAGCGCGCCGAGGAGACGGCGGCCAAGGGCCTGCCGGTTCGCAAGGACGACACGCCGGAGGTCTTCAAGACCCGGCTCGACGCCTACAAGCGCCAGACGGCGCCGCTCTCCGACTATTATGCCGGCACCGGCCTCCTGCGGAAGATCGATGGCATGGAGCCGATCGACGAGGTGACCGGCAACGTCACGGGCCTGCTCGACGGATTCCGCGAGAAGGCGGCGCTCTGAGGCGCCGCCTCGGTCGCCTGTCCTGAGGCCCGCCGCCGTCTCGACGGGGCGGGCTTTTTCACGTGCCCTCATGCGCCGCCGGTGGGGTGGCGACGCGTGAGGCGCAAACCGGTTTGCAAACCGTTGACAAGTTGCCGGGCTCGCGCTAGGCGGACCCCCTTCGTCCAAACGGGATGTGGTTCGAGAGCACCTCAAGGAGGCTGCTTGCGGACCGATTTGTCGTTTCGGACGGGTGCGCAGGGGCCGGCCTCCACCGGACGCGCACCTTCCTTGTGACGGCGGGCAAAGACCCGCCCATGGAGAGATCATCTTGGCCCGTATCGCAGGCGTCAACATCCCGACCGCCAAGCGCGTCGTCATCGCGCTCCAGTACATCCACGGCATCGGCCCGAAGAAGGCCGAGGAGATCACCGAGAAGGTCGGCATCCCGGCCGAGCGCCGCGTGAACCAGCTCACCGACGCCGAGGTGCTCCAGATCCGCGAGGCGATCGACCGCGACTACGTCGTCGAGGGCGACCTGCGCCGCGAAGTCTCGATGAACATCAAGCGCCTGATGGATCTCGGCTGCTACCGCGGCCTGCGTCACCGCAAGCAGCTCCCGGTCCGCGGCCAGCGCACCCACACCAACGCCCGCACCCGCAAGGGCAAGGCGAAGCCGATCGCCGGCAAGAAGAAGTAATTTTTTGGCGTTGGAAGGCCGTGCTTCGCTCGGCCTTCTTTCCGTCGCGCTGGGTGTCCCGCTGAGGATGCCGGCGTGACAGGCCGGCACTCCACGAGCGGTCCGGCCAAATCCCAAAAGAATCCCGAGCGCCTGGTGTTACGGGCGTGATTGAAGGACCAGCGAGAACAGAATGGCCAAGGAACCGACCCGCGTCCGCCGTCGCGAACGCAAGAACATCGTCTCCGGCGTGGCGCACGTGAACGCCTCGTTCAACAACACGATGATCACCATCACCGACGCCCAGGGCAACACGATCTCGTGGTCGTCCGCCGGCGCGATGGGCTTCAAGGGTTCGCGCAAGTCGACCCCGTACGCCGCCCAGGTCGCCGCCGAGGATGCCGGCCGCAAGGCCGCCGAGCACGGCATGCGCACCCTCGAGGTCGAGGTCTCCGGCCCCGGTTCGGGCCGTGAGTCGGCCCTGCGCGCGCTCCAGGCCGCGGGCTTCACCGTGACCTCGATCCGCGACGTCACCTCGATCCCGCACAACGGCTGCCGCCCGCGCAAGCGCCGCCGCGTCTGATCGGACGGACCCGGAGCCCTCTCGAACGGAGAAGCCCATGGCGGACGGATCGAAGCCCCTTCCCGGCGCCCTGCGTTGGAACATCGGCGACCTCACGGTCACCGCGCTCAACGACGGCTGGTTTCAGGGTTCGCTCGATCTCGTCACGGGCATCTCCAAGGACGAGGCCGGCGCGCTCCAGCGCGCGGGCTTCCGTCCCGAGGCTCCGATCGTCACGCTTAACGCCTTCCTCGTCACCGGCGCCGGCCGCAAGCCGGTGCTGATCGATTCGGGCTACGGCCATCTCGGCCCCGCCACCCTGGGTCGGGTCCCCTCCGCCCTGGCGCTCACCGGCGTCAGGCCGGAGGAGATCGAGACCGTGCTCCTCACCCACCTCCATCCCGACCATGCGGGCGGGCTGATCAGGGAGGACGGGAGCGCGGCCTATCCGAACGCGGAGCTCGTGGTGCATGCCACGGAAGCCGCGCACTGGCTTCCCGACGAGGCGCTGTCGCGGGCGCCGGATGCGGCGAAGCCGTATTTCGAGAACGCCCGCAAGGCGGTCGCGCCCTACGGTGCGCGGCTGCGCCAGCACGAGGGCGGCGAGCTGGTGCCGGGCATCACCGCCGTGCCGCTCCCCGGCCACACGCCGGGCCATTGCGGCATGCGGATCGTATCGGGGGACAAGTCCCTGCTGATGTGGACCGACGTGGTGCATATGCCGGCGATCCAGTTCAAGCAGCCGGAGGCGGGCGTCGCCTTCGACGTGGACGGGGACCAGGCGCGCGCCACCCGCAAGCGCGTGCTCGACGAGGTGGCGACGGAGAAGACCTTCATCGCCGGCTCGCATCTGGAGTTTCCGGCGCTCGGATACGTCGCCCGCGACGGCGCGGGCTACAGCTTCGTCCCCGCCCTCTGGGTGGCCGGCGAGACGCAGTGAGTTTTGGGACCGGTCCGGGCGCTCCACGAGCGCTCAAGGGCCGGCCGAAGCGCTTTCCGGGACGCCGGCGGCGCGGGTTTGGCAAGAGGTAGGACCGTGGTCATTCAGAAGAACTGGCAAGAGCTCATCAAGCCGAACAAGCTGCAGGTGTCGGCCGGCGACGACCCGAAGCGGGTCGCCACCGTGGTGGCCGAGCCGCTCGAGCGCGGCTTCGGCACGACGCTGGGCAACTCCCTGCGCCGCGTGCTGCTCTCCTCGCTCCAGGGCGCCGCGGTCACCTCGGTGCAGATCGACGGCGTGCTGCACGAGTTCTCGTCGATCCCCGGCGTGCGCGAGGACGTGACCGACATCGTCCTCAACATCAAGACGATCGCGCTGCGCTCGCAGACCGACCAGCCCAAGCGCATGACCCTGCGCAAGACGGGCCCCGGCCTCGTCACCGCGGGCGACATCGGCGCCGTCGGCGACATCCA
>NZ_BPRD01000165.1 GCF_022179745.1 Methylorubrum podarium | reverse complement strand
CCGCGCGCCCTGGCTCGCCATCGTCGGCATCGGCGAGGACGGGCGGGCCGGACTCTCGCCCGCCGCCGCCGCCGCCCTCGACGGGGCGGAGGTGGTCTATGGCGGGCGCCGCCACCTCGCCCTGGCCGCGCCCCTCGCCGCCGAGACCCGCGCCTGGCCGAGCCCGATCGGGGACGCCTATCCCGGCATCCTGGCGCGGCGCGGCCGGCCCACCTGCCTCCTCGCCACCGGGGACCCGTTCCACTACGGCATCGGCGCCGAGATCGCCCGGCTGGTGCCGGCCGCCGAGATCCGTGCCTTCCCGCAGCCCTCCGCCTTCAGCCTCGCCGCCGCCCGGCTCGGCTGGTCACTGCCCGAGACCGCCTGCCTGACGCTGCACGGGCGCGACCTGTTCGGGATCGTGCCCCATCTCCAGCCCGGCGCGCGCCTCCTCGCCCTGTCCTGGGACGGCGCGACGCCCGCGGCCCTCGCCGCGCTGCTCGCCGGGCGCGGGCTCGGCACCGCCCGGCTCACCGTCCTCGAAGCGATGGGCGGCCCGGACGAGCGGGTCCGCGCGGCGCGGGCCGACGACTTCGACCTGACGGAGATCGCCGCCCTCAACACCGTCGCGGTGGAGATCGAGGATGCACCCGGCGCCCGGATCGTCCCCCTCAGCCCCGGCCTCGACGACGGGTGGTTCGAGAATGACGGCCAGCTCACCAAGGCGGAGATCCGCGCGGTGACGCTCGCGGCCCTGCGCCCGCGGGCCGGCGAGACCCTGTGGGATCTCGGCGCCGGCGCCGGCTCGGTCTCGATCGAGTGGTGTCTGCGCCATCCCGCCAACCGCGCGGTCGCGGTGGAACGCCGACCGGACCGGGCCGAGCGGATCGCCCGCAACGCGAAGGCGCTCGGCGTCGGCGCGCGGGTGCAGGTCGTCGGCGGCGCCTCGCTCGCGGCGCTCCCCGCCCTCCCCGCCCCGCGGGCGGTCTTCGTCGGGGGCGGCGTCGCCGAGCCGGGCCTGCTCGCCGCCTGCCGGGACGCGCTGCCCGCCGACGGGCGCTGCGTCGCCAACGCCGTCACCCTGGAGGGCGAGGCCGCCCTGCTCGCCGCTTTCGCGGAGGCGGGCGGTGCCCTGCGCCGGCTCTCGGTCGCCCAGGCCGTACCGGTCGGCGGCCTCACCGGCTGGCGCCCGGCCATGCCGATCACGCAATGGGTCTGGACCAAGCCGTGAGCCCGCCCGGCATCGTCGCCGGCATCGGCTTCCGCCGGGTGACGACGGGTGCGGAGATCGTCGCGCTCCTGCGCCGCGCCCTCAGCGAGGCCGGGCTCGCGCCGGAACGGCTCTCCGCCCTCGCCACCGCCGCGGACCGGGCCGGCGAACCGGCGATCCACGAGGCCGCCGCCGCCTTCGGCCTCGTGCCGACGGGCGTCGACGCGGCGGCCCTGACGGCGGCCGACGCGCGGGTGGAGACCCGCTCGAGCCGGATCGAGGCGAGCCGCGGCGTCGGCTCGGTGGCGGAGGCGGCGGCCCTCGCCTGCGCCGGCCCGGAGGCGCGCCTCCTCCTGCCCCGCATCGCCAGCGCGGGCGCGACCTGCGCCCTCGCGGCACCGGCCGAAAGACTTCCTTAACCAAGAAGTCGCGTCGCGCCCCCGACGAAGGGAACCTTTCACGCGATCTGGGCCAACACCGCCCCGTGCGGCAGGGAGGCTTTTGCGGTGACGGAGTTGTCGGTTCCGACCCTGCAGTTCACCGATTTCCTGGTATTCGGCGCCTGCGCCGCGATCTTCCTCTGCAATTGGCTGCTGCGCCGACAAAAGACCTACTTCCTCTGCTTCGGAGCGAGCTACGCCGTCTGCGCGGCCATGGCCGTGTGGTTCGTGGATTTCGGTTATTACGGCAGCATCTGGTCGCCGTTCGGATGGTCGCTCGCCGGAGCGACCTTCTGGATCGGGCTGCGGCTCTTCGACGGCCGCCCGGCGGTCACGGCGCCGATGCTCGGCTTGTTCCTGCTGCCCACCGCCACGCACCTCCTGCTGACGCTGGCGGGCGGCGGCCCCGCCGCGGTCAATGCCGGCAGCACGATCGCCTACGCGGTCCACGAGGCCGCGGCGGCGGCTTACGTCTTCCGCAACTCGCCGGCGCGATCCCCGCTCCGCCAGCTGGTCGCCTGGGCCCTCCTCGCGATCGCGCTGGTGATCTGCCTGCCCCTGCTGCCGCTCCCCGAGCCCTCGATCCGCCTGTCGGTCATCGCCATCTTCATCGTCGATCACATCACCTCGATCCTCCTGACCACCGCGATCCTCGCCCTGGAAGCGGAGCGGGCCCACGCCGCCGTGGAGCGGATGGCGCGGACGGACGCGTTGACCGGGGCGCTGAACCGGCAGGGCCTCGCGGCCGAGGCTGTGGGTCTGACCGAGGCCGGCATCATCGTCGCCGACCTCGACCACTTCAAAGCGATCAACGACCGGTTCGGGCATGCGGCGGGCGACGCGGTCTTGCGCGACTTCGCCGCGCGGGCGGCCGCGCTCCTGCCCGAGGGCGGACACCTCGCGCGTCTCGGTGGCGAGGAGTTCGGGATCGTGCTGCCCGGACGCGACCACCACGCGACGACCTATCTCGCCGAGCGCCTGCGCCGCGCGGTCGGCAGCCTCCCCGTCCCCTGGAAGGCATCGTCCATTCCGATCACGGTGAGCATCGGCGTCGCGATGCTCAAGGCCGGGGAGGACCTGACCGAGAGCCTGGAGCGCGCCGACAAGGCGCTCTACGACGCCAAGTCGGCGGGCCGGAACCGCGTCCGGGTCGCGTAGGCCCGCGTGCGGGGCCCGCCCCTCAGCCTGCCCGGCCCCCCGACAGGCTGCCGATCCTCTCCGCCGCGAAGCGCGCGCGGAGCCACGACGCGGCGGGGCCGCAGGGCCGCTGCTTGTGCCAAACCAGCTCCAGGGCGATGGGCCAGTCGCCCTCGTCGAACTGCAGGTCCGGCGTGACGAGGTCCGGCGCGGTCTGGGAGGCGGCGATGACGTGATCGGTCACGAAGGCCCAGCCGATCCCGTGCTTCACCATCTCCAGGATGACCCAGTAGCTCTCGACCCACCACACCTCGGCGGCGACCCGCAGGCGGCGCTTCTCCGGCCCGTCGCTGCGCGCGGCCACCAGGATCTGGCGGTGGCGCTTCAACTCCTCCCACTCCACCCGCGCCTTCGCGAGGGGGTGGTCGCGCCCGCAGACGAGCTTGAGCGGCACCCAGCCGATGGTCTGGAAGCCGAGTTCCGTGGGCAGGATCTCCTGGCGCCACATCACGCCGAGGTCGGCGGCGCCCGACTGCACCATCCGGCTGACATCCTCCATCAGCGGGAACAGCAGTTCCAGCTCCACGAAAGGGAAGGCCTGAGCGAACTCGGCGAAGAGGGCGCCGAGCGCGTGCTCGGGATAGAGCTCGTCGATGGCGACGACCAGCCGGTTCTCCACCCGCTGCTCCAGGCTGCTCGCCACGCCGATCAGGTGCTCGCGCCGGTCCAGCACGACGCGCGCCTCCGACAGAAGCCGCTCCCCGGCCGGGGTGAGCACCGGATTACGGCCCGTCCGGCTGAACAGCGCCAGCCCGAGATCGGTCTCGAGATTCGCCACATGGGTGCTGACGGCCGATTGCGCCTTCCGCAGCGTGCGGGCCGCCCCCGAGAAGGAACCGGCCTCGGCCGCCGCCACGAAGGCCTGAAGCTGATCGAGCGAGACGGCCATCTATCCGATTTCCAGATACGTCCTAACTTGGCTCACCGGGTATCACAGATAGAAGGCGGCGCACCAACCCAGTCTTCCCGAGACAAGTCCATGCGCACCACACGCGACCGTATCCGCCACGCGATCCTGTTCGAGCTGATCAGCCTCGCGCTCGTCGTCCCGTTCGGGACCGTGCTGTTCGGGCTGCACGCCTCCGACATGGGGGTGATCGGCGTGGGCAGCGCGCTCGCCGCGACGGCGTGGAACTACGTCTACAATCTCGGCTTCGATCGAACGATGCAGCGCCTAGCCGGGCACACCCGGAAGAGCCTCGGCCTGCGGGTGGGGCACGCCGTGCTGTTCGAGGCGGGACTGCTCGTGATCCTGCTGCCGCCGATCGCCTGGTATCTCGGCATCGGCCTCGCCCAGGCCCTCGTCATGGATCTCGCGATCGCGGCCTTCTACGTGGCCTACGCCTTCGTCTTCAACCTGGCCTACGACCGGGCCTTCCCGCTGCAGGGCTGGGGCGAGGCCGCGGCGGCGCCTTGCCGCTGAACCCGGCGCGACCCTCGATCATCGTCTCTCCCCAACGGCCGGCCCGATGCTGTAAGCGGACGCTCATGACCGTCCATTTCATCGGCGCCGGGCCGGGCGCCGCCGACCTCATCACCCTGCGCGGCCGCGACCGGATCGCCGCCTGCCCGGTCTGCCTCTACGCGGGCTCGCTGGTGGCGCCCGAGATCCTGTCGTGGTGCCCTCCCGGCGCGCGCATCGTCGACACCGCGCCCCTCGACCTCGACGCGATCATGGACGAGATCCGCGCCGCGCACGCGGCCGGCCGGGACGTGGCGCGGCTGCATTCGGGCGACCTCTCGGTCTGGAGCGCCCTCGCCGAGCAGACCCGCCGGCTCGACGCGTTGGGCATCCCCTACACCGTCACGCCGGGCGTCCCCTCGTTTGCCGCCGCCGCCGCCCTGCTGCGGCGCGAGCTGACCGTGCCGGGCCTCACCCAATCGGTGGTTCTCACCCGCACCTCGGGCCGGGCGAGCCCGATGCCGGAGCGCGAAACACTCTCCGCCTTCGCCGCCACCGGCGCGACGCTGGCGCTCCACCTCTCGATCCACGTGATCGAGCAGGCCTGCGCCGACCTCGTCCCGTTCTACGGGGCGGACGGCCCGGCCGCGGTGGTGTTCCGCGCGACCTGGCCCGACGAGCGGGTGCTGACCGGGACGCTCGCCACCCTCCCCGAGCGCGTCCGGGCGGAGAAGATCGAGCGCACCGCCCTGATCCTGGTCGGACCGGCCCTCGACCCGGCCGATTTCCGCGAGAGCGCCCTCTACGCCCCCGATTACGACCGCCGCTTCCGCCCCCGCGGCGCGGTCGGGGCGTGCGGCGAAACGTCGGGCGAGGCCGCCTCGTGAGCCCCGCCCCCGGCCTCCTCGTCGCCGCGCCGCGCTCCGGCTCCGGCAAGACCACGGTGACGCTCGCGCTGATGCGGGCTTTGCGCCGCCGGGGCGTGGCGCTCCGCGGCGCTAAATGCGGGCCGGACTACATCGACCCCGCCTTCCACGAGGCGGCGACGGGCGCACCCAGCCTCAACCTCGACAGCTTCGCCATGCCCGACGCGCTGCTCGACGCCTGCGCCGGCCTCAGCGCGCACGAGGCCGACCTCGTCGTGGCCGAGGGCTCGATGGGGCTGCACGACGGCATCGTCGCCGGCGAGGGCCGCACAGGCGCGAATGCCGACATCGCCGCGCGCTACGGCTGGCCCGTGCTCCTCGTTCTCGACGTGTCGGGCGCCGCGCAATCGGCGGCGGCCGTGGCGCTCGGCTGTGCGGCCTATGATTCGCGGATCCGGATCGCCGGCGTGATCCTCAACAAGGTCGCGAGCCCGCGCCACCGCCGCCTCGTCGAGGCCGGCTTGTCGCGGGTCGGGCTCCCGGTGCTCGGCGCCTTCCCGCGGGAGGCGAACCTCGTCCTGCCCGAGCGCCATCTCGGCCTGGTTCAGGCCGGCGAGACCGCCGACCTCCACGCCCGTCTCGACCGCCTCGCCGACCTCGCGGAAGCCTCCCTCGACCTCGACGCGATCCTCTCCGTCGCCGGCGGGCACGCGCCCGCCGCGACCGGGGGCCTGCCGAGGCCGCCGGCGCAGCGGATCGCGGTGGCGCGGGACGCGGCCTTCTCCTTCCTCTACCCGCACATGCTGGCGGGCTGGCGCGCGGCCGGCGCCGAGATCGTGCCGTTCTCGCCGCTCGCCGACGAGCCGCCGGGCGTTGATTGCGACGCCTGCTGGCTGCCCGGCGGCTATCCCGAACTGCATGCGGGCCGGCTCGCCGCGGCAGACCGCTTCCGCGACGGTCTGCGGGCCTTCGCGCGGACGCGGCCGGTCCACGGCGAGTGCGGCGGCTACATGGTTCTGGGCGAGAGCCTGGAGGATGCGGACGGGATCACCCATCCGATGGCGGGCCTGCTGCCGGTCGCGACTTCGTACCGGCGGCGCAAGCTCCATCTCGGCTACCGCGTCGCGCACCTCCTCGCCGACGGGCTGCTCGGCGCCACCGGCACGCGTCTCGTCGGCCACGAATTCCATTACGCGAGCGAGCTCACGCCGGCCCCCGGGGACGACCTTGCGCTCGCGCGGGTAACGGATGCGGAAGGGGTGCCGCTCAGCCTCGCCGGACATCGCCGGGGCCACGTCACGGGCAGCTTCTTCCACCTGATCGCGGAGACGACCGGCGCCTGATACGGTCTCCGGCTGACTGGTTCGGTTCAGCCCCCAATCCCCGTCATCCCGGGGCCGCGCAGCGGAACCCGGGATCCACCCGTGATGCGCGGCTGGAACAGGGCGTCGAGGCCAGTCGTGGATTCCGGGTTCGCCTTCGGCGCCCCGGAATGACGGGAAGCTCCACCGAAGGAATCAGCCGGGAATTATATGAGGCACGTCCGCGAACGCCGCGAGCGGGGAGTCGCCGCCGGGCCGGGATGGCAATCGAGGGGAACGGCGCCGCGTGCGACAGCCGGCGGCCGCCGTCTGATACGGTGATCGGGAGCCGCAACCGGTCACGTTGGTGATCGCGGCTCTCGATGCTCGGTCCGACCCGCCGTCGGACGCCGGACCGGCATCCGCTCGGCGGCGCGTTGCTCAGGCTTCGACGACTTCCGCTTCCTTCTTGCGGCCGAGGCGGGCGGCGCTGCGCACGATCGCCAGAACCTCGCGGCGCAACTGGTCGTCCTCGATCGTGGCGAAAGCGCGCAGCAGATCGACCGCTCCGTGGGCGCGCAGGAAGCCGAACACTTCCGTCTGCTCCTGGGCGGCGGCGCCGTCACCCTCCTCGAAGAAGGCGGAGACCGGGACTTCGAGCAGGCGGGCGATCTCGCGCAGGCGGCCGGCGCCGACGCGGTTCTGGCCCTTCTCGTATTTCTGGACCTGCTGGAAGGTCACACCCACAGCGGTCCCGAGCGCGGTCTGACTCAAGCCGCGTGCCTTGCGCAGCGCGGTGATCCGGAGCCCGACGAGGCGGTCGACATCGGTTGTCTGTTTCGGCATCATCTTACGGCACGGTCCCTGTTCGATGTCGCGGACCAACCCAAGGACCTTAGGTCGGCAGCGCTTGAGCATTTGCCAGCGTCTTCGGGCACCTCGAAACGCTTCTACTACCCAAGCGGGTTGGGCAGATGCGCTGCGAGGCTACCGTATCGCTGTGGTTTAGCCTAGCTGCAGCATCACCATGAAGTGCATACACAATGCAAGAGCCTACCTGTTGCCGGACGGGAGTTTTCAGTTTGCTACCGTGTTTCTGTTCTCGAAACGTTCCTGCTGAAAAATCGGCAACCCTCGCTTGAGTTTCGCGGGATTTCTCACGAATTCGCTGACAAGAGAGCACTCACACTAGAGGCGGTGAAGCCGGTCCGGCTTC
>NZ_BPRD01000164.1 GCF_022179745.1 Methylorubrum podarium | reverse complement strand
GAGCAGCCGGTCGAGCGCCGGCTGCCCGCCCGAGGCGAGGAGGATGAGCAGCCAGAACCAGCGATGGTGCGGCAGCATCAGATCGGGCTCCGGCGATCGTCGGAGGAAGTGCCCGGCCCGTGCGCGGCGGCCCGTGAGCCTTGCGTGCAGCGGTCGGGCAGGCGGGTCGACACGGGCGCTCCTTCCGTCGCCGGTCAGGAGGTGTCGGGGAAACCCTGATCCTCACCAGGCTGTCGAAGGCTCATGCCTGCAACGTGGCGCGAATGTGGCGCGACGCCGCATGCAGGGTTCGGGCCGGACCATAAATGTTTGGCGATTATGTAGCTTGCAAACCCAACGCATTTGCGGTACAGCTTGAGCGTCGGAGCCCGAGTTATGTCCGTTCTCAGCCAGCCCCAGTTTCATTGCGAAGAAGCCGCGTTCGACTGGCTTGAGAAGACGCTGTGGCCGCAGGGTCCGGTGTGTCCGCACTGCGGCGGCATGGGTCGTATCGGCAAGATCAAGGCGAACAAGGAAGCCCGCGTCCGCATGGGCCTCCACAAGTGCGGCGACTGCAAGAAGCAATTTACGGTCAAGGTCGGGACCGTTTTCGAGCATGCCCGCATGCCGCTGCATAAGATGCTGCAAGCTGTGCATCTGATGTGCTCCTCCAAGAAGGGCATCAGCGCGCACCAACTGCATCGCGTGCTTGAGGTTCAATACAAGACGGCGTGGTTCCTCGCGCACCGAATCCGTGAGGCGATGCGCGAAGGCGCGCTAGCCCCGTTCGGTGGCGTTGATGGCATGCCCGGCGCTGGTGGCATCGTGGAAGCCGACGAGACCTTCATCGGTCGCGAGCCCGGCAAGCCGAAGAAGCGCGCCTTTCATCACAAGATGAAGGTCGTCTCCCTCGTGGATCGGGACAGCGGCAAAGTCCGTTCCGTCGTCGTGGACGATCTCAAGCCCGAGACGATCCGCCCGATCATCGAAGAGAACATCATCAAGGAAGCCACGCTGCACACCGACGAGTCCGCCATCTACACGAAGATCGGTGCCACGTTCGCGGACCATCAGGTGACGACGCATTCCGCCAAGGAGTACGTGCGCGGCATCGTTCATACGAACACCGTCGAGGGCTACTTCTCCGTCTTCAAGCGCGGCATGAAGGGCATCTATCAGCACTGCGGCAAGCAGCACCTGCACCGCTACCTCGCGGAGTTCGACTTCCGGCACAACAACCGGGTGAAGCTCGGCGTAAGTGATGTCGCTCGCATGGAGCGGACCGTTAATGGTATCGTGGGTAAGCGGCTGACGTACCGGCAGTCATCTAACGCGGCGTAAGAAGCCATGAGAGGGCGAAGGTTCACTGTCCATGTAAATGGCCACCCTGGTCATCACGGGAACGTGCTCGCGTTCGCATTCCTCGAGCGTGTGCAAGCCCTGTTGGGGGCGCTTGCGCACGCTGAGAGAAACTATCTCGGTGCCCAGTTCCGCCAGACAGACTATGAAATCATAAACGCCGAGAAGATTAACCCAACACAACTTACTCTCTCGCCGGTTCCCACCGCGCGGAATTATGATCCGGCCGCCGCTCTCGATTGGTCTTTCGAACAAATCGAGCGTGTAGCCTCGGGAGCCCCCGTCGATGATAGGGTTGACGAAGGTCTTGCGAGGGCATTTGCGAAGATAGTCCCGAAGGAGCACCACACCGGGGCCACGGCGATATGGGTTAGCTTAGATAAGACTGTCATCAACTTCGACCAGAGCTTCCGGGTTCGGTCTGAAGCCATCGCGAGCATGCGCAAAGCGATGGCTACAAAGACGCAGTGGGCGACCGTCACGGCGAGCGGATCAGTCGTCGGTGAATTGCTCAAAGTCGATGATTTCGACGGGAAATCGGAATTCGCGATTAAACCTGTTGTGGGGCCTGAAAGGATCGTTTGCGTATATCCCGAGAGTCGGCGGGAGGAGATGCATCAGTTCTTATTTAAGACGGTGCGCGTACACGGCTTGCTGCATTACGAGAGCGAGAGCCCTCACCCTGTAAAAGTCGACATGCATCACGTTGAGGAAGTTAGGCCGCTTAGTCAAGAAAACCATCTATTGAATATGCGCGGTCTATTCGCTGGCAGAGCGCGCGTATCCGACGAGGTTGAGGAGATTTTCCGTGGCCTCTAGGATGTCGTACTATTGGGACGCCTGCATGTTTTATGAGTGGCTTGGAGCGGAGCCTGTATCTCCTACCAAAAAGGAAGCAGTTGCCGACCTCCTCGAAGAGAACCAGAAACGCTCCAACGTCATTGTGACGTCAGTCATTACGCATCTGGAAGTGCTTCCAAAAAAGCTCAACGACAAGCACTTCCATGACGACAGCATGTACCTTCGCCTGTTCGATGGCATTCATTTCATTGAGCAGCAAATAAGTCAAAACATACTTTTAAGAGCAAGGGAGATAAGGGATTATTACTACCGACCAGCAGATCCCGCCGGGGCTGGCGGAAAAATGATGGATTCGGGCGATGCTATCCATCTTGCAACAGCGAGCATCTTTGAATGTTCAGAATTTCACACTCGTGACGACAGTTCGCGCGGCAGCAAAATCTCACTATTGGGCCTGTACGACTGGAGCGGAAACCCTAAGCTGGCGGGAAAATACAATCTGAAGATTGTATCCCCTGAAAGCGCGCAAAGTTCTATGAGTTTTGATTATGCCGACCACTCCCAAGCCCCCAAGTGAGCAGCGCTCCAAGCTCGGCGCCGAGAAGCTGACGCCCGAGGGAAGGAGGCCCAAACCGCCCGGCTCGAAGACAGAACCCCTCTCGCCAGCAGAGCAGCGGCGCCGCTGCGAGGAACTGTCCCGCGAGCTTGGGACAGACAGAGGCGAGACGCTGGACAAAGTGTTCGGGAAGATTGTTCCTTCAAAATCGGCACAGCACCGCGGTAATTAGAGCGAAGCGTCAAAATGCCAAACGGCTCCAATGAAATTCCAGATTGGCTACGACGGCTACCTTTCAAGGAGGTGCGTTTTGGACCGGGTATTGTTGGCAAGACCAGCTACGCTGTCTTAGCTCTTATAGCGTTATGGCTAGTAATCGCGTGGAAAATATCCCCTGACGCACTGCAGTCTTGTGCCCTCATATTCGCCGGTTTAATAGTAACTGCTGTTGTTGTTTGGTGGATAAGTTCAACACAAAAATTCGCTGAGAGAAATCCAGCACAGGCTGTGCTGGAAGGGGCCGAGTTTGTAGATTATAAAAAGTTCGAGGCCCAAACAAAGGGACAGGAAACTATCATAGAGGGGACCGCAATAGAAAACCCTCAGGCTCAACCTCGAATTTCCAGAGCGCAGGACGTTGGCGATGAATAGTTTTATTCACGTTGCCTTCGATACACGGGGTAAGGGCGAAAAGTTCGAGAAATTCAAAAAGAAATTCAATCTTGCGAAAGACTGGATATATTATGCGCCAAATTGTTGGATATTATACACTAGGCGCTCTGCAGATGCTTGGTTTGATATAATTAAGCCGTTGCTGGGAGAGGACGACCGAGTTTTCATAGTTGAGATTTCTCGTGACGCATCAAAGCGCAGTGGCTTTCTGCAGCCTGACGTTTGGGAATGGCTAGACAGAGAGCGCGAATAGCTCTCTGGCCTTTGGGTACGTCAAGTGCAATATCGCCATATGTTTGCAAGCAACAAAGCCTATTGGTTCGCTGCATCAGCGGACCAACTTACTTCGTAGAATCCGGTATCATCGTTTGAGTGCATGGTGCGGGCGACGGGATCGAACCCGCACGACGCTCGCGCCTCAACGCCTTCCTAGAAGCCTCACGAGGCCACTAGGCAAGGCGCTGCGTCTACCAATTCCGCCACGCCCGCATAGCTAAGATGGGCATGCATTCGCACGGAGCAAGGCCATGGGCGTGGGCGGCGAAAACAAGAACAAGGGACAGGCCGAAGCGGACGACGGTCTCACCCAATCCGAGCGGTTCATCAAAGCCGCTCAGGAACTTGGGACCGATGACGATCCCGAGCGGTTCGCGGAGCGTGTGAGAAAGCTGGCAAAGGCGCCAGCACCTCAGGAAAGGCCGCCTAAGCCTGAAAAGCCATAGGAGATTGCTATGCGCCTACGCCTCGTAATGGGCTTCGCGCGCCTTCTCGGTGTGCCGATTGACGTTCACGGCGACTTTTGGAGGCGCGGGAAGAAGTAGCGGAGCACATCGGAGTGCTTCACTGGCCCGAAATAAGATGCCGACATATCCTTTGGGTCAAAAACTACGACTATATCATGGTCCTCGCTCAGACCATTGGTGGCCTCTTTGCAGAAAGTCGGCGTGTTGAGACTTGACTCAACAAGGAAGAATGAAGTCGTTTCTTCCCAGTAGCCATGCCCATCTCTGTATACATTGTCCACTAACTGCTGCCGACGTTCGGCATAGGTTCGCCCGTTTACCGTTTTGTCGGCAATCCGAAATGTCACGCAATAGGTATCCACGTCCCGCCCTTTCGCCGCGAATCACAACCTAAGCGTCGATCATAGCGGGCGGTTTGCAAAGTGCATAATCGCCAAATGTTTCTCGCCGAGGGCACGGCGGGAGGGATGAGCGCCCCTGCCGGGAGAAACCGGCAAAGCTTGGCACGCCCCAGGAGAACGCTCGAACACCGGCCGCTGCCGTTCGGTCGCGGCGGCGCTGCGGGGTTCTCTTGAACGAGCCCCTTACTCGCCGACCCCGAACAGCTTCTCGAGGAAGTTGCGGTCGTCCCGACTCGGGCCGCGCTCCCGGGCACCGGGAACCGGGCGCGGGGGGAGGGCGGAGGCCGTCTGCTCGGGCTCGCCGAGCAGCGCACCGATCAGGCCGCCGGGGCCGGACTCGCGCTCGGGCGCCGCCTCGGGCCGCGGAGCGCGCCAGCGGTTGAGGCCCGGCAGGCCGACCGGCTTCTCGCCCTTGAGCGCCGTGGTCATGTACGCCTTCCAGATCTCGACCGGCAGGCTGCCGCCCGAGGCCCGCTTGGTCGGCTCGCCGTCGTCGTTGCCGAGCCAGACCCCGGTCACCAGCGTGGCCGAGTAGCCGACGAACCACGCGTCCCGGAACTCCTGGCTGGTGCCGGTCTTGCCGGCCAGTTCCCAGCCGGGGATGTCGGCCTTCTTCGCCGTGCCCATGGTGAAGACGTCGTGCATCATGGCGTTCATCATGCCGACGGCGTTGGGGTCGATGACGCGGCCGAGGCCGCCCTCGCCGCGCTTGTACAGCACCTTGCCGGTGGCGCTCTTGATGCTCGCGATGACGTAGGGGATCACGCCGGTGCCGCCGTTGGCGAAGGCGCAGTAGGCCCCCACCAGTTCGAGCGGCGTCACCTCGGAGGTGCCGAGCGCGATCGAGCCGTTGGCCTGGAGCGGCGAGGAGATGCCGAGCCGCTGGGCGGTCTGCACCACCGCCTTCGGGCCGACCTCCTGACCGAGCTTCACCGCCACCGTGTTGAGCGAGAGCGCCAGCGCCTCGCGCAGGGAAACCGGGCCGCGGTAATTGTGCGAGTAGTTCTCCGGCGCCCAGTTGCCGATCCGCACGGGGGCGTCGTCGCGGATGGTGTCCGGGGTCAGGCCGCGCTCGACCGCGGCGAGGTAGACGAAGGGCTTGAAGGCCGAGCCCGGCTGGCGCTTGGCGGTGGTGGCGCGGTTGAACTGGCTCTGCGCGTAGTCGCGCCCGCCCACGAGCGCCCGGATCGCCCCGTCGGGCCGCATCGAGACGAGCGCGCCCTGGGCCACGTTGTAGCGGCTGCCCTTGGCGTTCAGCTCGTCGGTGAGCGCCTTCTCGCCCGCCGTCTGCATCCCCGCATCCACGGTGGTGGCGACGACGATGTCGTCGTCGAACTTCGGCAGGAAGTCGTCGAGCACGTCCATCACGAGGTCGGCGACGTAGTTCGGCGAGCCGCCGCCGCGGGTCGAGGCGGGTCGCGCCGGCTGCGCCAGCGCCACCTTCACGTCGGGGCTCTTGGCGAAACCGAGTTCCTCCATGGCGGCGAGCACCTGGGCGGCCCGGGCCTGCGCGGCCTTCAGGTTGCGGTTGGGCGCGAGCCGCGAGGGAGCCTGCACGAGGCCGCCGAGCATGGCGGCTTCCGCCAGCGTCACGTTCTTAGCGGGCTTTCCGAAATAGCGCTGCGCCGCCGCCTCGACGCCGTAGGCGCCGGCGCCGAAATAGACCCGGTTGAGGTAGAGTTCGAGGATCTCGTCCTTGGTGTATTTGTGCTCCAGCCACAGCGCCAGGATCGCCTCCTGGATCTTCCGCGAGGCGGAGCGCTCCGGGGTGAGGAACAGGTTCTTGGCGAGCTGCTGGGTCAGCGTCGAGCCGCCCTGGGCCACGCCGCGCCGGGTGAGGTTCTGCGTGATCGCGCGGGCGATACCGATCGGATCGATGCCGAAATGGTCGTAGAAGCGCCGGTCCTCGATGGCAACGAAGGCGCGGGGCAGGTAGGGCGGCAGTTCCTTGATCGAGACGACCCGTCCGCCGGTCTCGCCGCGGTTGGCGAGCAGGCTGCCGTCGCTCGCGAGGATCGCGATGTTGGGCGGACGCTTCGGCACCGCGAGCTGGTCGATCGGCGGCAGTTGCGAGGCGTGGTAGGCGATGAGGCCGGCCAGCCCGATCACGGCCCAGATCCCCAGGACGACGCCGGCATAGACCAGGCGGCCGAGCCAGGAGCGCCGACGCGGCGGGCGCCGGCCGCCGCCGCCGGACGCCTTGCGCGCGCGCGCCTTCGGTGGCGACGCGGCGCGTCCGGACGAAGCCCGTTGCGCGCCCGCGGACCGGTCGTTGCGCGACAGGCGCACGTCGAGACGGCCCGGCTCGCTCCCCTCCGGGATGTCGAAGGTCGGTTCGCTGCGTGGTTTGCGTCCGCGAGACTGCGCCATGCGTTCCATGCGTCCGGGACGATCGATCCGCGAGGACTTGTCCTCCGACGATCCTCCTCGAGGGATCTCGAGGCTCCCGCGACCGTGCTCCCCTTACTCGGAATCCGCGCGTCGATCTTCCGCCGGATCACCCCCGTCGAACGGGCCGGCCCGCCCTGCGGAACGGCGGCTCGCCCCTTGCGTCAGTGACAGTAAATGCGGCGGGTTTAAGGGTTAATAAACCAGCCGGAGCGCCCCCCGCCGGCCTTTACCGGATCTTCACGCGTAAGCGTCTCGCGCACGATGCGATCGTGTCGCCCGAGGGCTGGCGCATCGTCCGCGCAACCTTTATCGACGGTCCCGCCCTGGCCGCGCTGGCACGAGGGCACGCACGAGGGGCCGGATCGGGTCCCGTTCGTCCCAGGGCCGGATGGCCATTCCTTCTCCGACGGGCCGGCCCGTCCCGGAACGAGGCTTGAGGGTTCATGGCGCGCTCCGTTTTCGTTCTCCTCCACCGCTGGGCGGGCTTGGCGATCGCCGCCTTCCTGCTCGTGGCGGGGCTCACCGGCGCGGTGATCTCCTGGGACCACGAGCTCGACGACTGGCTCAACCCGCATCTCCACACCGTCGAGAGCCGCGGCGCGGCGATCCCCGCCCTCGACCTCGCGCGGCAGTTCGAGGCGCGTGAGCCGCATGCCCGCGTCGCCTACCTGCCGCTGGCGGCGGAGCCCGGCGAGTCGCTGTCGCTGTTCGTGGTGCCGCGGGTCGATGCGGGAACGGGGAGCCTGTACAAGCTCGGCTACAATCAGGTCTTCCTCGATCCCGTGACGGGGGCCGAGCTCGGCCGGCGGGAATGGGGCCAGGTCTGGCCGATCACCCGCGAGACGCTGATCTCGTTCCTGTACAAGCTGCACTACTCCCTGCACCTGCCGGAGATGTGGGGCGAGGAGCGCTGGGGAATCTGGCTGCTGGGGATCGTCGCCTTCGTCTGGGTGCTCGATTCGTTCGTCGGCTTCTACTTGACCCTGCCGGTGCGCAAGGCGCGCAACCCGGACCGTCCGGCCGCGGTCGAGCGGCAGCTCGGCCGGGGCTGGTGGTCGCGCTGGAAGCCGGCCTGGAAGGTGAAGACCTCGGGCAGCCCCTACCGGATCACCTTCGATCTGCACCGCGCCTTCAGCCTCTGGACCTTCGCGCTGCTGTTCGTGCTCGCCTTCACGGCGTTCTCGCTCAATCTCTACCGGGAAGTGTTCCTGCCGCTGATGTCGAGCGTCTCGCAGCTGACGCCCGACCCGTCGAACACTCGCCCCTTCGTCTCGCCGCTCAAGCCGATCGAGCCGGGGGTGGACTACGCCCGGATCCTCGAATCGGCGCAGGCGGAGGGGCAGCGCCGCGGCTGGAAGGAGCCGGTCGGCGCGCTGGCCTACTCGACGATGCAGGGCTTCTACACCGCGCGCTTCTTCGAGCCCGGCGACGACCACGGCGCCGCGGGCGTCGGCCCGGCGGCGATCTACTTCGACGGCGGGGACGGACGGGTGATCGGCGACCGCCAGCCCTGGGTCGGCACCGCCGCCGACATCTTCGTGCAGGCGCAGTTCCCGGTCCATTCCGGCCGCATCCTCGGCCTTCCGGGGCGCATCCTGATCTCGTTCATGGGCCTCGTCGTGGCGATGCTCTCGGTCACCGGCGTGGTGATCTGGTGGCGCAAGCGCGCGGCGCGGCTCTCCGTGCGCCGCAAGGCCGTCGCACTGCCCGCGGGCCGGCCCGTACCGGCGGAATAGGTTCAGCGCCCGGCCGTCGTGACGCGACGGCCGGGCCGGCGCGTCGGGACCAGCGTCGCGAGGTCGTCGTGGTGCAGGAGCAGCACGCCGGTCGTGCCGGCGAGCTTGCGGGCGGCGGGTGTGAAGCCGGCATTCGAGACCACGGCCGCCATGTCGCCGGACCAGTGCAGCGCCGCCGCCGCGACCTCCTGCACCGCCGCGTTGCCGACCGGGCGCGTGTAGCGCTTGCACTGAACGACGAGGCGCAGACCGGCCTTCTCCGCGATGACGTCGCAGCCCTGGTCGCCGCTCGCCCCCGTCGGCCGGGCATCCCACCCCGCTTCGCCCAGGAGCTCGGCGCAGTACCGCTCGTAGGCGACGCCATCCTCCGGCGTGTCGATCGCGTCGGGCAGTTCGTGCGCGCAGGCGACCCGCTCGACGATCGCCACCATCTCGTCGAAGCGCGGCTCGACGTAGTCGGAGAAGCCGCGCTCCTCCACCAGCGGCAGGACCGTGCGCTCCACGAAGTACTCGCGCTCGCGCAGCCAGCCGTCCTCGATGGTGTTGCCGTAGGCGTCGAGGAAGCATTCCTGCCGCCGTCTCAGGGCCAAAGTCGCGGCGTGACGCCGGGCGATCCGGCGCACCAGCGAGCGGAACCGGCGCGGGCGGTCGAGGCGGATCAGCAGGATTGCGAGGCACGCCGCCCCGGTCGCGGCGAAGGCTGGTGCGCCGTAGCGGAGACCGGCGCCTCCCCCGAGGACGACGGTCCAGAACAGGCGCGTGGCAGTGGGCGACCGGCCGGACATCACGTCTCCCGCAAGCGTCCGGGCCTGAGCCCGGCATCCGCGGGAACTGTTCCGGTCAACGGGTTGCCCGACTTCTAACGCCGCCGCCCCATCGTCCGGCGCCCGGCGAGGCGGCAGGGCATCATGTGTGGATAAGCCTCTTCGGCCCGCATCGACCGGCGGGTGACGGCCAGACGTCGCTCACCGTTCGCGCGTTCAGGCCGCGTCCCCCGACTTGGCCCGGCCTCGGCGGCGCGGCGCCGAGGCGCTGCTGTCCTGGGCCGATTCCGGCGCGGCCTCGGGCGCGACCTTCGCGGGCCATTTCCGACGCTGCTGGCCGAGGCCCATGGTCCGGGCGAGTTCCGAACGGGTGGCGGCGTAGCTCGGAGCCACCATCGGATAGTCGTCCGGCAGGTTCCAGCGCGCGCGATACTCGTCCGGCGAGAGGTTGTAGCGGGTCCGAAGGTGCCGCTTGAGCGACTTGAACTTCTTGCCGTCCTCAAGGCAGATGAGGAAATCCTGCTGAATCGAGCGCCGGATCGACACGGCCGGGGTCAGAGCCGGCTGCTCGGGCTCGGCCGGCTTGTTCGACAGCTGGGCGAGAGCGCCGTGGACCGACGTGATCAGGCCGGGCAATTCCCCGACCGCCAGCGAGTTGTTCCCCACGTAGGCCGACACGATGTCAACGGCCAGAGTTACGTAATCGCCAGTGGAGCTATCCTCGAGCGACATCCTCAATATCCCTTCTGATATGTGCAACCGACGTGCCCCATTACGCGCCGCGGGGGCGGCGCCATCATTGCGGAGCACGGAGTGACTGCGCTGAATGGCGCAGGATTTAACCTTTGATCGGTTTTGCCGCAAGACGGATTTTTGGGTCCGACAGAAATCAATTCAACTTTTGCCCAGGTCAGCGACCCATTTGCGAGAAAAGACGCATTCTAAATTCCACGATACCGGCCAAATTCAGCCACAACGCAAGAGTTCAAGTCAGGAGGATTGCGTAGAGAACGCTGGCCGAATTGGTGCAGCGGCGTGAGCCCGACTCGCTCGAGAGGTTGCAGGCGGCCGGGGCGGATGATGGCCGCCGTGGCACGGTTGCAGAGCGGTCATATCGACGACGGGTGATCGGATCTCGAGGCAGACGGTCGTCAGTCCAGGCTACTAAGATATAATAATATGGATTTATGGCATCGAATGCCGGGACAAAGCAGTCTCGGCGATCCCACCTTGCGCCCCTGCTCCAATCTCATCCGGCGAACGTTTGCTCGGACGACGATTTCAGGATCCGCGCGACGTCCCATCGTCCGCGGTTGAGGCCGGCCTCGTCGGCCCCTGCGGAGCGTGATGGGAGCGGAACGGCTCGCGACATCATCGGCGGCATTCAAACCGGTCCCGGCAAGGATCAGTGACCGGATTTTTCCCGCGGGCCGTAGGATCGGAAGCGCTCGACCGTTTCGGCGACTTCGGCGTCGGACAGGACCACCGGCGTGCCGACCTGCAGGGCGATGGCATATTGGCGGCACAGGGCCTCGACTTCGACGGCGAGCCACATCGCCTTCGACAGGTTGGGGCCGGTGGCGATCATGCCGTGGTTGGCGAGCAGGCAGGCGCTGCGGCCTTTGAGGGCGTCGAGGGCGAAATCGGAGAGGCGCTGCGTGCCGTAGGGCGCGTAGGGAGCGCAGCGGATGGTCGGTCCGCCGGCCATGGCGATCATGTAATGCACCGCCGGGATCTCGCGGCCGCAGATCGCGAAGCCCGTCGCGTAGGGCGGGTGGGCGTGGACCACGGCGCCGATCTCCGGCCGGGCCGCCAGGATGTCGCGATGGAACCGCCACTCGGAGGAGGGCGCGAGCGGATGGTCCCAGCGCCCCTCGAAATCCATCGCGACGAGGTCGTCGGGGCTGAGCTGCTCGGCGGGAATCCCGGAGGGGGTGACGAGAAAGCCCGCCCCGGATCGAACCGAGAGGTTGCCCGAAGTCCCCTGGCTGAGCCCGAGATCGAGCATCCGGCGCATCGACTCGACCATCGCTTGGCGGATCGCGAAAGTCGGCACGGACAACTCCTCGGGTAAGAGACCGATCGAGGACGCGAGCCTGGAACGGGCCCGGTCAGGCGCGGTTGGACCGTCGAGCCGGCAAGACCGCCGAACGACACTATCCGCAGGAGCCTGCCTGTGAAACACGGATGGGTCAGCCTCACCGAGATCGCCCGGACGCAGCACCTCACCCTCGGTGCGGCCCGCCGCCTCGCCGAGCGCGAGCATTGGCCCAAGGTCTTCAAGCAACACGAGATATTCGTGCTGCCGCGGGACGAGAAGACCTTACCGTCCTCCGATCGCGCCGCCGTTTGAAGCCTTTGTCGCTCGGCCTCACGCCGCGGAATGCTATAGGCGGCGCATGAGCACCTATCGATTCGAGGCTCTGCTCGCGCCGCGCCGCATCGCCGTGGTGGGAGCGGGCGATCGCCCCGGCTCCGTCGGCCGGGCGATCATCGACGGCCTGCGCGCCGGCGGATTCGCCGGCGACATCGTCCCGGTCCACCCGCGCGAGGCCAGCGTCGACGGGCTGGCCTGCAGCCCGCGCCTCGCCGACATGCCCGAGCCTCCCGATCTCGTCATGATCGCGACGCCCCCGGCGGCGGTTCCGGCGATCGTGGACGAGGCGGGCCGGATCGGCGCCGCGGCGGCGGTCATCCTGTCCGCCCATCTCGGCCACGGCGAGGCGGCCCCAGTCAGCGCGGCCCAGGCGGCGGCGCGGCAGCACGGCCTGCGGCTGATCGGCCCGGACAGCATCGGGCTGAGCGTGCCGGCGCGCGGCCTGAACGCGACCCTGCTCGCGCGCCCGCCCAAGCCGGGAGACCTCGCCCTCATCTCGCAATCCGGCACCGTCGCCTCGGCCATCGCCGAGTGGGGGTGGCGCCACGGGGTCGGCTTCTCGGCGGTGATGACGTTGGGCCGCTCCGCCGACATCGACATCGCCGACTGCCTCGATCACTTCGCCGAGGATTACCACACCCGCGCGATCATCCTGTCCCTGCACCACGTCGCGGATGCGCGGAAATTTCTGACCGCCGCGCGGGCGGCGGCCCGCGCCAAGCCGGTCGTGGTGCTCCGCACCGGCCGCCACGAGGCGCCGGGCCGCCAGCCGGAGACCCATACCGGCGCGCTCGCCCGCCCCGGCGCCGTCTACGAGGCCGCCTTCCGCCGGGCGGGACTGCTGGCGGTGGACGGGCTCGACGCCATGTTCTCCGCCGTGGAGACCCTCGGCCGCCAGCGGCCCTTCCCCGGCAACCGGCTGATGATCGTCTCCAACGGGCGCGGCATCGGGGCGCTCGCCGCCGACCGGCTCACCGATCGCGGCGGCACGCTGGCGGCGCCGGCCGAGGCGACGCTGGAGAGCCTCGCCCCGGTGCGGCACGGACGGCAGGCCAACCCACTCGATCTCGGCATCGACGCGGTGCCGGACGACTATGTCCGCGCGCTCGAACCGTTGCTCGCGGGCCGCGACAGCGACGCCGTCGTCGCCGTCCACGTGCCGACGGCGCGGGCGGGCAGCCGCGAGGTGGCCGAGACCGTGGCCGGCACCGTCGCCAAAGCCCGCGCCGCCGGGCGCCGCAAGCCGGTCTTCGCCGTCTCGATCGGCGAGGACGAGGCGATCCGGGCGATCTACGCCGAGGCCAAGATCCCGCTCTTCGCCACCGATGCCGACGCGGTCGAGGGCTTCCTGCACCTCGTGCGCTACCGCGAGGCCCAGACCGACCTGATGCGCACGCCGGACGCTCTGCCGCGCGATTTCTCGCCGGACGTCGCCGCCGCGCGCCGGATCGTGGAGCAGGCCCTGGCCGAGGGGCGCAGCTGGCTCGATCCGCACGCCGTGACCGAGCTGCTGACCGCCTACCGGATCGTTTCGGTGCCGGTGACGCTCGCCCCCGATCCCGACGGCGCCGCGGCCGCCGCCTGGCCGCTGATCGCGGGCGGCGGCACGGTGGTGCTCAAGCTCGTCTCGCCCGACGTGGTGCACAAGTCGGAGGTCGGCGGGGTGCGCCTCGGCCTCACCTCGGAGGCGGACGTGCGCGAGGCGGCGCACGCGATGATCGCGCGGGTGCGAGAGCTGCGGCCCGATGCGCGGGTGGCGGGCTTCGCCGTGCAGCCGATGCTGCGCCGGCCGCAGGGGCGGGAGCTGATCGCGGGGCTCGCCGAGGATCCGGTGTTCGGGCCGGTGGTCGTGTTCGGGCGCGGCGGCACGGCGGTGGAGGTGATCGACGACCGCGCCCTCGCGCTGCCGCCCCTCGACCTCGCGCTCGCGAGTGAGCTGATCGGCCGCACCCGCGTCGCCCGGCGGCTCGAAGCCTATCGCGACGTCCCGGCGGCGGACCTGCAGGCGATTGCCCTGCTGCTGGTGAAGCTCGCCCAGCTCGCCGCCGACCTGCCGGCGGTGCGCGAACTCGACATCAACCCGCTCCTGGCCGACGCCGACGGCGCGATCGCCCTCGACGCGCGCGTGCGCATCGCGCCGGAACCCGGCCCCACGGAACGACGCCGGGGCAACTGGCACCCGCGCTTCGCGATTCGCCCCTATCCGTCCGATTGGGAACGGCGTCTCGATGTCGGGGAGCGGTGCGTGAACGTCAGGCCGGTGCGGCCGGACGACGAGGACATGTTCCGCAGCTTCTTCGCGCAGGTCGATCCGGAGGACGTGCGTCTGCGCTTCTTCGCCCCCGTCCGCGACTTCAGCCACGCCTTCCTCGCCCGGCTGACCCAGCTCGATTACTCCCGCGCCATCGCCTTCGTTGCCATCGACGAGGCGGAGGAGGAGGGGCGGCGCATGCTCGGCGCCGTGCGCCTGCACGCCGACGCCAACCACGACGCGGGCGAGTTCGCGATCTTGGTTCGCTCCGACATCAAGGGGACCGGCCTCGGCGTCGCCCTGATGCGGATGATGATCGACTGGGCGCGGGCCGAGGGAATCGGCTGCGTCGAAGGCAGCGTGCTCGCCGAGAACCGGCCGATGCGGGCGGTCTGCCGCCATCTCGGCTTCGTGGAGCATCCGATGCCGGACGATCCGAGCCTCGTGAAGGCGGTCTTGAAGGTCGGGACGTAGCCGGCGGTCCGTCGTCCCTCGCCGAAGCCGGGCGAGATCCGAGGGATCACCGAAAGTCGTAGAATAAGGTTTCCGGCTGATCACCTCGTGCCTTGTCCATCTCGTCATCGCGAGGCGGAGCCGAAGCGATCCAGCGCGCGACCTCTGCGGAATGGTCGCGCACTGGATTGCCACGGCTTCGCCTCGCAATGACGAAGGAGAGCCCGACGTGATCAAACGGAAGCCGTATCAACTGCCGCTCCGCCCGGAATGAAGAAAGCCGCCGACCTTCTCAGGTCGGCGGCTCCTCCGCACTCGGGTGCCGGAGAACGGATCAGTGACCGCCCTCGGTGGCCTCGCGGGTCGACTCGTAGAGGAACCACGTCCGCTCCTCGGACTGGTCGATCCACTCTTCCAGCAGGCTCGTGGTCGAGACGTCGTTGGCCTCGTCGGTGATGCCGTGCAGCTCGCGCATGTTGGCGGTCAGCGCCTTGTTGTCGTCGCGCAGCTCCTTGAGCATCTCCAGCGGGCTCACATACTCCGCGTTGTTGTCCGGAACGCGCTTGAGCTGGTCGGCCTGACCGAGCGAGCGCAGGGTCGTGCCGCCGATCTTGCGGGCGCGCTCGCCGACCGCGTCGATGATGCCGAAGATCTGCTCGGACTGCTCATCGAGCAGCAGGTGGTAGTCGCGGAAATTCGGCCCGCTGACATGCCAGTGGAAATTTTTGGTCTTGATGTAGAGCGCGAAGAGATCCGACAGGAGGACGGTGAGGCCCTCGGAGATCTTCTTGACGTCGTTCGGATCGAGATCGGTCGGAGTGTTGAGCCGATCGCTGGAGACGCGCGGCTTAGCCTTGGCCATGGGAAGTTCCTAACAGTCTGCAACCGAAGTCCAGCCGGCGACAACCGCGCCGGCACTCGATCGGCAGAATGAGGGAATCGGAGGCTTTGTTCCGCCCCGCATGGCTGCGGTGCTGTGGATGGGATGCGGAAAGGCGTGGCGCCGTCAGCCGCGCCCGCCGACGAGTCCGGGCGGCAGGAGGACCGGTTCGGCATCCTGCCCGCGCGCGGGCGGCGCGGCCTTGCGGGCCTGCGGCTTCTGCGGGACGGCAGGGGCGGGCGGCGACGCGGCGGGCGCCGGAGACGCGGGCGCGTCCTTGGCCGCCGCCGGCCTGGCCGGGGCGGGCTTGGCCGATGCCGGCGACGATGCCGGCTTGGCGGGCGCGGCCGGCGCAGGGCCG